>NZ_AP019749.1:4415000-4673011 GCF_006740045.1 Comamonas terrigena NBRC 13299 | reverse complement strand
TTCTTGCTGATTTTCTTGTGGATAGGAGGAACGGTTACGGGGTGGTGATTGTAGCTTTTCAAACGGTTATCCACAATGAAAGGTCCACCTGACCCTCTCTTCCTATAGGCGAGGTATTTTGACGGAAGTTTTGCAGGGGCATTGCAACAAGGGGACAACGCTGAGATAATTTCGGGTTTCCCTGAATGTGTTCAGGGTGATATGTCCCGCGCGGCGCACAATACTGGAAATTTTTCGGTAGTGGTGCACGCCTGCTTCCGGGGTGCGGCAGTGATTGCCGCGCAATGGAAGAGGGTGTGCGACAGCCGGGCGGTGCAGGCGGGCGCGGCTTATTCGAAGCAGCGCAGCCACTGCAAAACTGAACCTTCCAAGGAATCAACATGAAACGTACTTACCAACCTTCCAAGACCCGCCGCGCCCGTACCCATGGTTTCCTGGTGCGCATGAAGACCAAGGGTGGCCGTGCCGTGATCAACGCACGCCGCGCCAAGGGTCGCAAGCGCCTGGCCGTCTAAGGCCAGTCCGTTTGGCAGCCTGTCCCATCTCACGCCCTGCAGGTCGGGGCTGATGGATATGCAGCGGCTGAAGACGCGCGCGCAGTTCCAGGCGGCAATGTCCGGGGGCGTCATCGCCCGGTCGGCGCATTTCGCCTTGCACCGCCTGGTGCTCGAATCCGCCCAGGTTGCCGCCGACACCATTCCTTCGGGGCCCGGCTCCTTGCCTCCAGTGCAAGGGCCGCAGGCCCTGTTTGCCGTTCCCGGACAGCCTTATCCACAGGTGTGGATAGGCCCGCTGGTGCCCAAGCGTTGGGCCAAGCGTTCCGTGACCCGCCATGCCATCAAGCGCCAGGTCTATGCCGCGGCCGAGGCCTGCGCCCCGCAGTTGCAGTCCCTGCCTGCCCAGGCGGCGTATGTGGTGCGCCTGCGGGCGGGTTTTGATCGCAAGCACTTCATCAGTGCCTGCTCCGATACACTCAAGGCGGCCGTGCGGGCCGAGCTGCAGCAGCTGTTCGCCTCGGCCATACGCCGGGCCCAACAGCCCGCCAAGGCGCAACCCGCGTCTGCGCCGCCGGTTTCCGAAGGGGTGGTCTGACATGGTGCGGGCCTTGCTCATGGCATTGGTACGGGGCTATCGCCTCACGCTCAGTCCATGGCTGGGCTCGGCCTGCCGGTTCGAGCCCACCTGCTCGGCCTATTCCCTGCAAGCGCTGGAGCGGCATGGTGCCGCCGCCGGGTCCTACCTGACCCTGCGCCGTCTGGCCCGCTGCCACCCCTGGTGCGCTGGCGGCCATGACCCCGTGCCCGAGCGCGCGCCAGGGCTGTTTTCCGGTTTGACCTCCTCTTCCTCTGCAAAGAAGTCTTCATGAACGACATTCGCCGCACCATCCTGTGGGTGATATTTGCCTTTTCCCTGGTTCTGCTGTGGGACAAGTGGCAAATCCACAACGGCAAGCCAGCCATGCTCTTCCCCTCGGCTGCCACCGCGCCCGCACCGGCCGCGGCCAAGCCTTCGGACGTGCCTGCGGTTGCCGCTCCGACCGCCACGGCCAGCGATGTGCCCGGCGGTGCCGCTGCACCGGCGGCCGACGCCATTGCCCGCGAAAAGATCACCGTCAGCACCGATGTGCTGCGTCTGACGTTTGACGGCCAGGGCGGCGGCATCGAGCACGCCGAACTGCTCAAGTACATGGACTCCGTGGACAAGAGCAAGCCCTTTGTGCTGTTCGACGACAGCGCCAACCGCGTCTACCTGGCCCAGACTGGCCTGATCGGCGGCAACTTCCCCACGCACAAGACCACCATGCAGCTGATGCCCGGTGCGCGCGAGCTGGCCGATGGTGCCAACGAGCTGCAAGTGCGTTTCGAGTCGCCTGCCATGGACGGCGTGAAGCTGGTCAAGACCTACACCCTGAAGCGCGGCGCCTACGACATCGCCGTCAAGCACGAGGTGGTGAACACCGGTACGGCCGCCGTGAGCCCCCAGCTGTACCTGCAGCTGCTGCGTGACGGCAATGCGCCCGAAGGCGAAAAGTCGGCCATGTACTCGACCTTCACCGGTCCGGCCGTGTACTCGCACGAGAAGAAGTTCCAGAAGGTCGAGTTCAAGGACATCGAAAAGGGCAAGACCGAATTCGTGAAGTCCACGCCCGATGGCTATGTGGCCATGGTGCAGCATTACTTCGCCAGCGCCTGGCTGCTGGGTGATGGCCTGCAGCGCGACAACTTCGCCCGCAAGGTGGGCGATAACCTGTATGCCGCCGGCACCATCACCACCCTGGGCACGCTGCAACCCGGCGAAACCAAGGCCGTCGATGCGCGCCTGTTCGCCGGCCCGCAGCTGGAAAAGATGCTGGAATCCATCTACCCCGGCCTGGAGCTGGTGAAGGACTACGGCATGTTCACCATCCTGGCCAAGCCCATGTACTGGCTGCTGGACCAGATCCACAGCGTGCTGGGCAACTGGGGCTGGGCCATCATCGGTCTGGTGCTGATCCTGAAGATCATCTTCTACTGGTTCAACGCCAAGGCCTACTCCAGCATGGCCAAGATGAAGGCCATCAACCCCAAGATTCAGGAAATGCGCGAGCGCCTGAAGGACAAGCCCCAGCAGATGCAGCAAGAGATGATGCGCATCTACCGCGAGGAAAAGGTCAATCCCATGGGCGGCTGCCTGCCCATCATGATCCAGATCCCCGTGTTCATGACCCTGTACTGGGTGCTGCTGTCCTCGGTGGAAATGCGCCAGGCGCCCTGGATCGGCTGGATCACCGACCTGTCGGCCAAGGACCCCTGGTTCATCCTGCCGCTGCTGATGATGCTGTCGTCGCTGCTGCAGACCGCACTGAACCCCGTGCCACCCGATCCGATGCAGGCCAAGATGATGTGGTTCATGCCGCTGATCTTCAGCGTGATGTTCTTCATGTTCCCCGCCGGCCTGGTGCTGTACTGGCTGACCAACAACATCCTGTCCATTGCACAGCAGTGGGTCATCAACACCCGCATGGGTGTGCCGCCCCAGTTCAATCTGCCCAACTTCAAGTCGGCCCCTGTGGCTGATGCGGGCAAGAAGAAGTAAGCAGCGCCTGCGCTGATCCCCCAACGGCCGCCGCAAGCGGCCGTTGTCTTTGGTGCCGGGACTTCCGGCACGGCAAAGACGGCGGCCCTGGCTATGATCGGCCGCTGACCCGGTACCCCACCGATTTCCTCCTCGAAAGCCTTGCCCATGCTTGCCCGCCATACCGATCCCATTGCCGCCATCGCCACCGCACCCGGCCGGGGGGCGGTGGGCATCGTGCGCATCTCGGGCAAGCAGATCGCGCCACTGGTGCGTGTGCTGTGCGGCAAGAATCTCAAGCCCCGCGAGGCCAGCTACCTACCGTTCAAAGATGCCAAGGGGGCTCCCATAGACCACGGCCTGGCGCTGTACTTCCCCGGCCCGCACAGCTACACCGGGGAAGACGTGCTGGAGCTGCAGGCCCACGGCGGGCCGGTGGTGCTGCAGCTGCTGCTGGCGCGCTGCCTGGAGGCGGCGGCCAGCCTGGGCGAAGCAGGGGCGCCGGTGCTGCCAGGCCTGCGCCTGGCTCAGCCCGGCGAGTTCACCGAACGTGCGTTTCTGAACGACAAGATCGACCTAGCCCAGGCCGAGGCGATTGCCGATCTGATCGACGCCAGCACCGAAGCGGCGGCCCGCAGCGCCAGCCGGTCGCTGTCGGGTGACTTCTCGCGCGAAATCCGCGAGCTGCGCGATGCGCTGGTGCATCTGCGCATGCTGGTGGAAGCCACGCTGGACTTCCCTGAGGAAGAAATCGATTTCCTGCAGAAAGCCGACGCCTACGGCCAGCTCGACCGCCTGCAGGCGCAGCTGGGCCTGGTGCTGGCCCGCACCCAGCAGGGGGCGCTGCTGCGCGAAGGCATCAAGGTGGTGATTGCCGGCCAGCCCAATGCGGGCAAGAGCTCGCTGCTCAATGCGCTGGCGGGGGCCGAGCTGGCCATCGTCACCCCGATTGCCGGCACCACACGCGACAAGGTGCAGCAGACCATCCAGATCGATGGCGTGCCGCTGCACGTGATCGACACCGCCGGCCTGCGCGACAGCGACGACGAGGTGGAACGCATCGGCATTGCCCGTGCCTGGGACGAGATCGCCGCTGCCGATGCCGTGCTGTTCCTGCACGATCTCTCGCGCACCACGGAGGCGGACTACGCCGCCGCCGACCTGGAGATCGCCCAGACGCTGGCGGAACGCATCCTGCCCAGTGTGCCGGTGATCGATCTGTGGAACAAGATCGACCTGGCCGCGCCCGGCGCGCAGATGGAGCCGCTGGCGCCTCTGGCCGGCCGCGTGGGCAGTGAGCAGCGGCTGAGCCTGTCCGCCCGCACCGGCGCGGGGCTGGATGCCGTGCGCCAGCGCCTGTTGCAGGTGGCCGGCTGGCAGTCCGCCGCCGAAGGCCTGTACATCGCCCGTGCGCGGCATGTGGAGGCGCTGCAGGCCGTGGGAGCCCACCTGCAGGAGGCCCATGACCAGCTGAATGTGCCCGGGCCGGCGCTGGACATCCTGGCCGAGGAGCTGCGCCTGGCGCAGCAGGCGCTGAACAGCATCACCGGCGAATTCACCTCGGACGATCTGCTGGGCGTGATCTTCTCCAGCTTCTGCATCGGCAAATAAGCCTGCCGGCCCCTTGGTGCCGCCGTATGGCGGCATCCCGCTGAGCCCCGCCTGCCGGGGCTTTTTGCTGGGCGCTGCCCGGTGAATCCTGCTGCCTGCTGGTGCAGCCGCCGTGCACCAGTGTGGGGTGAGTGTGGCGTGGGAGTGGGGATTGCAGAGGGAATGCTGCAAGAAGCAGGGTGGATGCAGTGCGTTGGGCCCGTTGGCACTGTTCTTGCGCGGAAGTGGGGGTCTCCCTCCCTCGGATCCGCCGCCGTGTCGTGTGGCGGCCGGGTTTTCGTCCCCTGAAAGGCTCCCATGCATTCCCTCGGTTTCTTGGTTTCCCCTTCTGCGTCTGCTTCCTCCACTTCCACCACGCGCCGCGGCGCCTTGCGCAGCCTGCTGGCCCCGGCGGCGGCCGGTGCCTTGGCGGCTGCGGGCCTGCCGGCCTGGGCCAACGCCTACCCGGCCCGCCCGCTGAAGACGGTGATTTCCTTTCCGCCCGCGGGTGCCACCGACATCCTGGCGCGCCTGGTTGCGCACAAGGTGGGCGAGAAGATCGGGCAGTCCATCATGGTGGAGAACCGTCCCGGCGCTGGCGGGACGCTGGGGCTGGATGCCGTGGCGCGTGCGCCGGCCGATGGCTACAGCCTGTACCTGGCGGCCGTCACCAACCAGATGATTGCCGGTCACCTCTATCCCACCAAGGCGGATCTGCAGCGCGACTTCGTGCCCGTGGCGCTGATCGCCAATGCGCCCCACCTGCTGATCGTCAACAACGAGGTGCCGGCCAAGACCATGGCCGAATTCGTGACCTGGCTGCGCAGCAAGAGCGGCACGGTGAACTTTGCCTCCCAGGGCACGGGGACGCTGTCGCACCTGGAATCCGAGCTGCTGCTGCAGCGCACCGGCACCCAGGCCGTGCATGTGCCCTACAAGGGCAGCGCCATGGCGGTGACCGATATGCTGTCGGGCGCCGTGTCCTTCATGTTCGACAGTGTGGCGGCCTCGCTGCCGCTGATCCAGGCCGGCAAGGTGCGTGCGCTTGCCGTGGCATCGTCGACGGCGGTGCCTGCCGTGCCCAATCTGCCGACGGTGATGCAGGCCGGTGTGTCAGGCTATGACGTGGACAACTGGTTCGGCATCTACGCCCCCAAGGGCACGCCGCAGGCGGCGGTCGATCTGCTGGCCAAGGCCACGGCCGAGGTGCTGAAGGAGAAATCCACCATCGACGAGCTGATTGCCAAGGGCTATGTGGTGACGCCGGGCGACGGTGCCAAGCTGGCGGCGCTGACCCAGGCCGACCACCGGCGCTGGGGTGAGGTGATCAAGACGGCCAAGGTGTCGCTGTGACGGCTGGCCTGCATGGAAATGACGAATTGCGAGAACAAGTGCGTATGAATTGGAGCCTTCCCTTTCCCTCTGGCCGCCAGCCTGTGTTGGCGCGCAATGTGGTGTCCACCAGCCAGCCGCTGGCCGCCCAGGCAGGTCTGGCGGCGATGGCGCGCGGTGGCAATGCCATCGACGCGGCGCTGGCCGCCGCCATCACCTTGACGGTGGTGGAGCCCACGATGAACGGCATTGGCGGCGATGCCTTTGCCCTGGTGTGGGACGGCAGCCAGCTGCATGGCCTGAACGCCTGCGGCCGCGCGCCCCAGGCCTGGTCACCCGAGCGCTTTGCGGGCATGGAGCACATGCCCAAGGTGGGTTGGGACTCCGTCACCACCCCGGGCGGGGTGGCGGCCTGGAAAGCCCTGTCCGAACGCTTTGGCGCCCTGCCGTTCGAAGACCTGTTCACCGACGCCATCCGCCATGCGCGCGATGGCTTTCCGGTCAGCCCGGTGATTGCCCGCCAGTGGGCGCAGGCGGCCATCGATCTGGGCGCGCAGCCCGGCTTTACCGAGTTTCTGAAGCCCGATGGCAGCGCCCCGCAGACCGGCGAGATCTGGCGCTTCCCGGCCCAGGCCGACACGCTGCAGGAGATTGCCCGCACCCGGACCGAATCCTTCTACCGCGGCGCGCTGGCGCAGCGCATGGCCGCGTTTTCCCAGACCTGCGGTGCGGCGCTGACGGCCGATGACCTGGCCGCCCACCAGGTGGAGTGGGTGGAGCCCATTTCCACCCCGTTCGGCGACCGCACGGTGCACGAGATTCCCCCCAACGGCCAGGGCATTGCCGCGCTGATCGCGCTGGGCATCCTGGAGCAGCTGCCATACCGGGACACGGCACCGGGTTCGGCCGCGCGCATGCACCTGGAGATCGAGGCCATGCGCCTGGCCTTCGCCGACTTGTACGCCCACATCGCCGACCCGGCGCACATGGAGGTCACCGCTGCCCAGTTGCTGGCGCCGGCCTACCTCCAGCGCCGCGCGGCGCTGATCGACCCGCAGCGCGCCGGCAGCTACCCGCCGGGCCAGCCCAGCAGCGGCGGCACGGTCTACCTGTGCGCGGCCGATGCGCAGGGGCGCATGGTCTCGTTCATCCAGTCCAACTTCAAGGGCTTCGGTTCGGGCGTGGTGGTACCGGGCACCGGCATTGCGCTGCACAACCGCGGCATGGGCTTTGTCACCACGCCGGGCCATCCCAACCAGGTGGCGGGCGGCAAGCGGCCCATGCACAGCATCATCCCGGCCTTCATGCTGCGCAACGGCCAGCCCCATATGGCGTTTGGCGTGATGGGCGGCAATATGCAGGCCCAGGGCCATCTGCAGATGACTTTGCGCGAGGCGGTGGAGGGGCTCAACCCCCAGGCCTGCAGCGATGCGCCGCGCTGGCGCATCAACGATGTGGGAGCGCTGACCCTGGAACACACCGTGCCCGCCGCCGTGGTGGAAGGGCTGCGCGCCCTGGGCCATGCGCCCGAGATTGCGCCGCCTAACAGCCTGGACTTCGGTTCCGCCCAGCTGATCCGCAAGCTGGACACGGCGCCGGGCGAGCCCAGCGCCTATGTGGCTGGGTCCGACCACCGCCGCGACGGTCTGGCGGTCGGCTTCTGAACGGTGCTGCGGTGGTGGCGCTGCGCGGCATTACCGGGTGACAAGATGACAAAGTAGCAGGGAGGGCGGTGACGCCCTCCCTTTTGCATGGGCGGTCACCCGGACACCATGGTGGAATCGGTTCAGGGCCCCGTCAGCTGGCTGCGCAGAATGCGCCGGATTTCGACAATTGCCTGGGGCTGCTCCTGCACGCTGTGGCCCGATGGGATGACGCGCTCCGACTCCGCTCCGGCCAGGTGGGCGCTGGCATAGGGCACGATGCCGTCGCTGCTCTCTTCCAGCGGTAACTTGGGTGTATCGTTTCCGATGATGGAGTGATAACGCACGAAGCTGGAAATCGGCAGGTCGGCCGTGGCGCGGATGAACGGGTCCTGGTCGCTGAGGTTGTCGATGCTGTTGGGAATGCGGAACAGCCCCTGCTTGCCGGTGCGTGGTGCGGCGTTGGCAATGGCCAGGGTCACATCGGCAAACTGTTCGACCATGGAAAACGGCAGCGTGATCAGGTTGGCGGCCCAGCGTGCCAGCCGGTGGTTGGCAAAGCTGGTGCCGCGGTGCGGCGCGGCCACAAAAATGGCGTTGCGCACCTGGGGCAGGGGCTCGAATTCCAGGTATTCGGCCAGCTGGCCGCGCAGCTGGCGCTGGGTGCGGGCGGGCATCTCCAGCGCCATGGTCATGGCATCCAGGATATTGCCCTGGGTGCTGCTGACCATCAGCCGCGACAGCACGCCCCCCATGCTGTGGCCCACCAGGGTCAGGTTCTGCGAGGCCGGCGCCTGGCCGCTGGGGTCGAAGTGCTCCAGCGTTTCCTGCAGCGCGGCGCGGATGGCGTGGTGGTTCAGCGCCAGCGGGGCATTGGTGGGGTAGTAGACCTGCCAGATCTGGTAGTTGCTGCGCAGCAGCTCGTCGCCCAGCACCTCGTTGGCCACATTGATCCAGGCCTCGGGGCTGCTGGCCAGTCCGTGCAGCATGACCACCACGCGGCGGCTGGGGTCGTAGGGCTGCATCAGATAGATCTGCGGTCGCACGATGCCGTTGCCCACGCCCAGCAGGCTGCGCAGCGCCTGGGTGGAAAAGCCCGAGCGGGCCAGCCACAGGCCATAGCCCGAGGTGAAGTTGCCCGCCAGCGGCACGCGGCTGTCGGCCAGCTGCACCTCGCGCTGGCGGTAGGGGTCCAGCAGGCGCACGGTCAGGCTCTGGGTGGACAACACCTCGGGCAGCGTGCCGCCGTCAAACTGCAGCAAGGCGGTGATGGCGGGGAACAGCGCCTCCTGGTAGGGCGGGCCTTGCATGCTGCCCCAGCGCGGATCCGGGCCGACGGCCTCGGGCGGTGGCGGAAACACCGCCACCAGTTCGGCGCCAAAGCCGTCGCGCCGGTAGATGTTGCGCAGGCCGGAGAAGGTCAGCGAGGTGGCCGCCAGCAGCTCCTGCGGCATCACCCGGTGGGCGGGCTGGCGCAGGCCGGACAGGTCCATGGTCAGCAGCCATTGCTGCCACTGCGTGCGGTCGCCCTGCAGCGCGTCCAGGTCGGCGGGCAGGGGCTCGGACAGCGTGCTGCGGTAGCGGAACATGCCGGTGATGGCCTGCTGCACGGCGTAGTTGTAGTAGTCGCGCACCTGGGTCTGGCGGTCTTCGAAGGCCCGCGCCGTGGGGTCGCGTTCGGTGAAGAACAGGTAGGCCCAGGCGTAGCGGGCCGATTCCAGCCAGGCATCCACGGCCTGTCCGGGCTGCGTGGCCGGGGCGCGTTCCTGGTCCATGGCCTCCCGGGCCCAGAGCTCGGACAGAGCGGACAGGCGTTGCTCGTCCGTCAGGCCGGCGCTGCTGCGCAGCGCGGTGCGGCAGGCCGCGGCATCGGCCAGGCAGGGTTTGGCTTCACTGCCCATGACCCGCAGCGATTCGCGCGTGGCGGGACTGAGCTGGCCGCTGGTCAGCACATCGGCGCGGCGCTGGGCCAGGTAGTCCGAAGGCTGGATGGAGCTGACTTTGACGCCCGCGCAACCGGTGAGCAGGGCCAGGCAGGCGGGCAGCAGCCACAGCAGGGGGCGGCAGGGACGGCGGAAACGGATCACGGCAGACAGGGGTAAGCGGGATGGTGTGCCAGTGTAGGCAGGCCTGCGCGCCCCTGCATGACAGGGGGCTGAGGACCGGGCCCGGTGTGCTGCAATGGCGGTGAAGGGCGCTACCAGGCCAGGCGACGTCAGGGCTGTAGCGGCGGGATGCCGGCGCGGATGCCGCGGGAGAAGTCGATGCTGGCCGTGCGGTCGTCGCTTCCCGCAGGGGCCTGCCATTGCTGCGCACGCTGGGTGATGTCGCCGGCAGCGCGCAGCTGCTCCAACGGCAGGCCGGGCGTGAGACCGCCCACCGATGCCAGGTATTCGGGCAGATAGCCCGAGGCCAGCAGCCGCCAGTCCAACGGCAGGCCGCCCACCAGGCGCTGGGCCATGTCCCAGACGATGGTGGTGCAGTTGGCGGTCAGCGTGTGGTACCAGCGCGGCTGGTGGTGCAGCGCGGCGGCCTGTTCGGCATAGGAACGCAGCAGCGCGCGCATGGCCGGCTGGGGCATGTCCACGCGGTACAAGAACACCTGTTCTCCGCGCACATTGGTGCGAACCGCCAGGATGTCGCGCTCATCTGCCGCGATCAGTGCCAATTCATAGCGTTTGAAGAAACCGGCCAGGGCGCCAAAGGCTTCGCCTTTTTCCTTGCGAATCTCGAAAGAAAACACCAGTTGTTCGCCGTTCTCGAAGCCGAAGGACACCAGGGTGTGGGCGATGGCCGGGCCCATCCAGTAAGAAACGGCCATGTCCACGCTGCGCAGCTGGTTCAGGTCGTAGCGGCGGTCTTCCCAGCGGGCGGTGTAGTCGGTTTCGCTGCGCCAGGCAAAGTTGCGCACATCCTGCAGCGCGACGATGTCGGCGCCGGAGCCGGCCGCTTGCATGCGGGTGATGCGCGCCACGTCGTCGGCCCAGTCGCGGTCCGCACGCGGCGTGATGGTGGCCCACCAGGCCAGCAGCAGCGCCATCAGCAGGGCGCCGCCGCCCCACAGCAGCCCCAGGTGCTGGTGGTGCCAGGCCAGCAGGGCCAGCGCCAGCCAGGCCAGGCCCCACAGCACCAGCAACGGCCAGAGCAGGGCCGGGCGTGCTTCCCACTGGTACCAGAGCGCGCCGGCACCCCACAGCAGCGCCAGCAGGGCGCACAGGCCGCCGCCGGCCCAGGCCAGGGCGCGCAGAGCCTGCAGCCACGCGGGCATGGCGGCAGCCAGGGACGAGGCGGAATCAGAGGCCATGGTCGGTGAGGTGTGGGGGAAGTGCTGCAGCGGCTCGGCACATGCCGGGTTCCGGGGCGTGGTGTCGCTTCAGTGACCGGCGAAGTCCACCAGCGTGAACAGCGGCAACTGGCCTTCGCCACGCAGGCGGTCGGAGCCGCCCAGCTCGGGCAGATCGACAATCGCGGCGCCTTCCACCACGGTGGCGCCCAGCTTTTCCAGCAGCTTCTTGCCGGCCATCATGGTGCCGCCGGTGGCGATCAGGTCGTCGATCAGCAGCACCCGGTCACCGGCTTTCACGGCATCGGTGTGCAGCTCCACGGTGGCGCTGCCGTATTCCAGTTCGTAGGTTTCTTCCACGGTGGTAAAGGGCAGCTTGCCCTTTTTGCGGATGGGTACAAACCCCACGCCCAGTTCGTAGGCGATCACGGCGCCCAGGATGAAGCCGCGCGCGTCCAGGCCGGCCACCACATCGGGGCGCATGTCCTTGTCCATGTAGCGGTGCACAAAGGCGTCGATCAGCACGCGGAACACCTTTGGGTCCTGCAGCAGCGGGGTGATGTCGCGGAACTGCACGCCGGGGGCCGGCCAGTCGGGCACGGTGCGGATGTGGGCGCGAAGGTAGTCGGTGACGCTGAGGCTGGGCATGGTGTCAGGAAAAAAATAGCGCGAAGGCGCTCAAGATTCGGCAGAGTGTGCCGTAGGGGTGGGAGAGGGACAAGCGGTCCGGCGCAGCGCAGCCGCGCTGGGAAAACTGCAGTGCGCGAGTGTAGGCAGGTCGCTGGCGCCGCGCATAATGCCCTCGAATGTGCATACCGCGTGTCGGTATTGTGGCCTTTGATGCAGCCTGAGCCTCACAACTGTATGGAATTGACCGTTCTGCTGATCGATGGAGATGCTGCCCATGCGGACCAGGTGAGGCAGTTTTTGCAGCGCACCCGGCCCGGCTGGCAGGTATTGCAGGCCGCCGACCTGGCCCAGGGCCAGGCCCTGCATGCCCGGCATGCTCCCAGTGTGGCCGTGGTGGCGCTGGAGCAGGCCGATGGCGACGCCCTGCAGTCCCTGCGCTGGCTGGGGCGGACCATGGCCATGGTGGTGGTGTGCGCAGGCCAGGAGGCCATGGCGGCGCTGGCCATGCGCGCCGGCTTTGCCGATTTCGTGGTGCGCTCCGAGCTGCCGGGCAGCACCAGCCACCTGCACACCTTGCCGGAACAGATCGAAGGGCTGGCCCGGCAGCGGGCCACCCAGGATGCGCTGGAAGCCCAGAGCCGGGAGTTGTCGGCCACGCTGGCCAGCATCTCGCAGGGCATCATCAGCCTGGATGGCGAGGGCCGCATCCATGTCTTCAACGAGCGGGCCCAGGAGCTGGTGGGTCTGCCCCACAGCCTGATGCAGGGCGAGCCGTTCCTGAGCGACCTCGTCGAGTTCCAGCGTGCGCGGGGCGAATTCGGGGAGGATGGCAGCGTGTACTGGCCGACCGGCGCCAAGCTGGGCTCCTACGGCAACGGCACCTGCCCTGCGGTCTACATCCGCCGTACCCTGGAAGGGCGCTATCTGGAAGTGCGCACGCATCCGGAGCGCAACGGGCGCCGGGTGCGCACCTATACGGATGTGACGGACTATGTGCACATCCAGGAACAGCTGCGCCACAGCGAACAGCGCTGGCGCAGCATGACGGCGCTGTCGTCCGATTGGTTCTGGGAGCTGGATGCGCAACTGCGCTTTGTGCTGCTGGATGGCTGCCCCGAGGGCCTGAAGGCGGTGCTGCAAGGGCAGCCGGTGGATGCGCCGGCGCTGTGGTGCCACCAGCCGAACATGGCCGTGGCCCTGTCTGGCAGCCGCGTGGTGCTGGAGGCGCGCCAGCCTTTCCAGGACTGGGAGATGTGCCACCGTGCCGAAGACGGCAGCACCGTCTGGCTGTCCCTCAGCGGCACGCCCAGGATCGACGCCCAGGGCCAGTTCCGGGGCTATTGCGGGGTGGCGCGTGACATCACGGAACGCAAGCAGAACGAGGTCCAGATCCGCCGTCTGGCCTATACCGACGACTTGACCGAGCTGCCCAACCGGGCCGCCATGCTGCAGCAGCTCACGGCGGCGCTGCACCGCAGCCAGCACCAAGGTGCCGGCGCCCTGCTGATGCTGGACGTGGACCGTTTCAAGGACATCAACGACGCCATGGGCCACAGCTGGGGCGATGTGCTGCTCAAGGAAGTGGCGCGCCGCCTGGAGCTGTGGTGCCGGCCCGGCGATGTGGTGGGGCGCGTGGGGGGCGATGAGTTCCTGATCATGATCGAAAGCCTGGCGCCGGACCTGGAACAGGCCCACGCGCGTGCTGGCGCCATGGCCCTGAGCCTGATCGGTATCCTGGGGCAGGCTTTCGAGCTGCAGGGGCGGGCAGTCCAGCCCTCGTTCTGCATCGGGGTGGCGGGTTTCCAGGGGCTGGAGCGCTCGGTGGACGAAATGCGCCAGTGCGTGGAACTGGCACTGGGCGAAGCCAAGACCCGGGGACGCAATGCCTGGAGCGTGTTCGACCCGCAGCTGCAGCGCACCGTGCGCGAACGTGCGGCATTGGAGGTGGATATCCGCATGGCCCTGGAACAGGGCCATTTCTTATTGCATTACCAGCCGGTGGTGGATGCCGAGGGCCGGGTGCAGGGGGCGGAAGCCCTGGTGCGCTGGAAGCACCCGGAGCGCGGACTGATTCCGCCCGGGGCCTTCATTCCCGCCGCCGAGCAGATGGGGCTGATTTTCGCGCTGGACCGCTGGGTGCTGCGCCTGGCCTGCCAGCAGCTGGCGCTGTGGGCCCAGGATGCGGCCACCGCCGACTGGACCCTGGCGGTGAACCTGAGCGCCCAGGAGTTCCGCCATGCCGACTTTGTGTCCCGCATGCAGGACATTCTGCGCGACACCGGGGCGCGTGCCGACCGGCTGAAGCTGGAGCTGACCGAAAGCCTGATGCTGGACGAGGTGGAGGACAGCATCGCCAAGATGCAGACCTTGCGCGGCTGGGGCATCCAGTTCTCGCTGGACGACTTCGGCACCGGCTACTCCTCGCTGGGCTATCTGAAGCGCCTGCCGCTGTCGCAGCTGAAGATCGATCAGAGCTTTGTGCGCGATGTGCTGCTGGACGCGAACGATGCCGCCATCGTGCGCACCGTGATCGCACTGGGCCAGAGCCTGGGGCTGGAGGTGGTGGCCGAAGGGGTGGAGACCCGCGGTCAGCTGGATTTCCTGGTGGCCCATGGCTGCCGGCGGTTCCAGGGCTATCTGTTCGGGCGGCCGGCCGAGGCGCAGATGCTGCTGGCGCATGCCGGGCTGGTGGTGCCGGCGGGATAACCATGGGCGGTGCTCGCTGCTGCCCTGCAGGGGATGGGGCGGGCCGATAGAATTTCGCCATGAATGCTTCGCAAGTTGCTGTGCGCCCTGTTGCGCCAGAAGATCAGCGCGCCCTGGACCTGGCGCGCAGCACATTGGCCATTGAAGTGCAGGCCCTGCAGTCCATGGCGGACCGCCTGAACCAGGTGTTTGCCCAGGTGGTGCAGCAGATCCTGCGCCTGCCCGGCCGCGTGGTGGTGATGGGCATGGGCAAGAGCGGCCATGTGGGCCGCAAGCTGGCCGCCACGCTGGCGTCCACCGGCACCCCGGCGTTCTTTGTGCACCCGGCCGAAGCCAGCCACGGCGACCTGGGCATGGTCACCGACAAGGATCTGGTGCTGGCCCTGTCCAACAGTGGTGAATCTGACGAGATCACCTCGCTGCTGAGCGCCCTCAAGCGTCAGGGCGTGGGCATTGTGGCCATGACCGGCGGGCTGCAGTCCACGCTGGCACGCCATGCCGACTGGGTGCTGGACACCAGTGTCGAGCGCGAAGCCTGTCCGCTGAACCTGGCCCCCACCGCCAGCACCACGGCCCAGCTGGCTCTGGGAGATGCGCTGGCCATGGCGCTGCTGGATGCGCGCGGTTTCCGGGCCGAGGACTTTGCCCGTTCGCACCCCGGCGGATCGCTGGGCCGCAAGCTGCTGACCCATGTGGCGGATGTGATGCGTTCCGGCAGCGATGTGCCTGCGGTGCAGCCGGATGCCGACTTCAGCACGCTGATGCGCGAAATGGGTGCCAAGGGCCTGGGGTGTGCGGTGGTGGTCGATGCACAGCAGCAGGTGCAGGGCATCTTCACCGACGGCGATCTGCGCCGCTGCATCGAAGCGGGCACCGAGCTGCGCACGGCCACGGCCGGCCAGCTGATGCATGCCCGCCCCAAGACCGTCAGCACGGAAGCGCTGGCGGTGGACGCGGCCCAGTTGATGGAGCAGCATGGCATCACCTCGGTGATGGCGGTGGATGCCGCAGGCCGGCTGGCCGGGATCGTGCACATCCGTGATCTGATGCGTGCCAAGGTGATCTGATGGCCCACGCTGCTTTGCAATTTCCCCCCGACCTGCTGCTGAAGGCGCAGAACGTGCGCGTGCTCTTCCTGGATGTGGACGGGGTGCTGACCGACGGCGGCCTGCTGTTTTCGGAGCAGGGTGAAACGCTCAAGCGCTTTAATACCCTGGATGGCCACGGCATCAAGCTGCTGCAAAAGGCCGGCATCACGCCGGCGGTGGTGACCGGGCGGGATTCGGCGCCGCTGCGTCTGCGCCTGCAGCAACTGGGGGTCACCCATGTGCGCTACGGCACGGAAGACAAGCTGCCCGCCGCCCAGGCCATCCTCGATGCGCTGGGGCTGGACTGGCACCAGGCCGCGGCCATGGGCGACGACTGGCCTGATCTGCCCATGCTCAGCCGCAGTGCGCTGGCCTGCGCGCCGGCCAATGCGCATGCCGAATGCCTGGCGCTTGCGGATTTTGTGACGCCTTTGGCCGGTGGACACGGGGCCGTGCGCGCGGTCTGTGACCTGCTGTTGACCGCCA
The DNA here is from genome assembly GCF_006740045.1 of Comamonas terrigena NBRC 13299. Taxonomy (NCBI): domain Bacteria; kingdom Pseudomonadati; phylum Pseudomonadota; class Betaproteobacteria; order Burkholderiales; family Comamonadaceae; genus Comamonas; species Comamonas terrigena. The sequence continues at coordinate 4,657,199 of NZ_AP019749.1, read as the reverse complement.
CGGGGGCCTACCGCCGGTTGCTGGAAGCCTATCTGCCATGATCCAAGCTGTCCGCCGCTCCTGGGAAAGCCTGTCCCTGTACCTGCCGGTGCTGCTGATGGCCTTGCTGGCGCTGGGTTCGTGGTGGCTGGTGCGCAATGCGCCGTCTGCGCCCAAAGCGGCGCAGGAGCGGTCCGTGGGCCACGACCCGGACTACACCATGGTCCACTTCATGGTGAAGGATTTCGATGTGCAGGGGCGTATGCAAAGCGAAATCCGGGGGGACCAGGCAGACCATTACCCCGATACCGATACCCTGGAAATCCAGAATGTGGATATGCGCGGCTATGCCCCGGACGGTGCCAAGACCACGGCCACGGCCAAGAAAGGCATCAGCAATTCGGATGCCTCGGAAGTCCAGCTGTGGGGCAATGCGGTGGTGGTTCGGCAGCCTCTGCCGCCCAAGTCCGCCATGCAGTTTGAAGGCGAGTTTCTGCATGCCTGGACCCAGGAAGAACGGGTGAAATCGCATTTGCCGGTGGTGCTGACCCAGGGCAAGGACCGGTTTACGGCCGACCAGCTGGATTACGACAATGTGTCGCGGGTGGTGCAAATGCAGGGGCGCGTGCGGGGGGTGCTAGAGCCCGGGCGTTAATACCGCGGACCGAATATGTGGCCGGCATGGCTGCGCAAAGATCCACGGGAAAGTTTCCATAAAAAAGGCCTCTGTCAGAGGCCTTTTTTTTGCAGCAGAGGTAATGCGGCGGGCTTATTCGCCGTTGTAGCCGCCACCACCGCCGCCGCCATAGCCGCCCCGGCCACGTGGGCCCGAGCCATAGGGGCTGCGGAAGCCGCCGTCCTGGCGGCCACCACCGTAGCCACCACCGCCTTCGCGGTCGCGGTTGTAGCCGCCACCACCGCCGCCACCACCGTAGCTGTCGCGGCGGCCACCGCCGTCGCCATAGCCGCCACCCCCCCCACCACCGAAGCTGCGGGGCGGACGGGGTTCCATGGGGCGGGCCTCATTGACCACCAGGCTGCGCCCGCCCAGTGGTTGGCCATTCATGCCCTGGACGGCGGCACTGGCTTCGGCATCGCTGCCCATTTCCACAAATCCAAAACCTTTGGAGCGACCCGTGTCACGCTCCATCATGACCTTGGCGCTTGTCACGGTGCCAAACTGGGAGAAGGCCTGTTCCAGATCATTGTCACGCACGCCGTAGGGCAGGTTTCCTACGTACAACTTATTTCCCATCAATCGCTCCTCAATATCCTTCTTTGTTCGACCTATACAAGCCTGCATCGCACTGTGCGCTGGAAACCGGACCTGCAGATCACCGCGGGAGTATTCCCGTAAAACATTATTAATGGGGGCGCAAAAGAAGCATTACCGTTGGGCGGGCAAATTTGTGACATTTCTAAACAAAAAAGGAACCCGAAGGTTCCTTTTTTTTCGCTTTGACGTTCAAGCGTAAAAGCGCGGGCTATTTAGTAGCTGTTGCGACGGCCACCGCCGAAATCGCCACCACCACCGTAGTTGCCGCCGCCGAAGCCGCCGCTGCGGGGAGGGCGGGGAGCCATCGGACGGGCTTCGTTGACCACCAGGTCACGGCCGCCGTGGTTTTGACCGTGCAGGCCTTGGATGGCGGCTTGGGCTTCAGCATCGCTGCCCATTTCCACAAAGCCGAAGCCCTTGGAACGGCCGGTGTCACGCTCCATCATGACCTTGGCGCTGCTGACATTGCCAAATTCGCTGAAAGCTTGTTGCAGATCGTTGTCGCGGAAAGAGTACGGCAGGTTGCCGACGTAAAGTTTGTTACCCATGGGAGACTCCAGGAAAAAAGTGAAAACGCGATGGAGCCCTAGGTGTCCGCAAACGTGACGACGGTAGAGACGCTAACGCACTGGCCTCTGCGATAAGCACAAAAGCTCAAGGCATTATCAATCATAAGAATGCGAGTTTCACAGGGTATAGACAACTTTGTGCTGCTTACAACATGTCATCCGAGAAAACCCGGAAACCCCATTTAAACGCAGTGCACCACGGCGGGGCGGTAGAATGCCGTTTGTCTTTGGGGAGTAGCCCGTTTGGTACGCAAGGTGCCAAAAGCGTGCGTCAACAGACTTGGGGCTTTGCCCTATGGCGTACGCGGTTCTCTTGTTGGAGCTGGGCGAGACCATTGACTACACACCGATCCACGTGCCGGAGTCGGGGTGTGGTCAATGCGCGCTCGCAATCATCCGGCCGTGATTTACACAAGATAACCCCACCATGGACGCTTTCCTTGTTTCTACCGCCATCGTCGCCCTGGCCGAGATGGGCGACAAAACCCAACTGCTCTCCCTCGTACTGGCGGCGCGCTTTCGCAAGCCCTGGCCCATCGTGCTGGGCATTCTGGTGGCCACGCTGGTCAACCATGCCCTGGCCGGCGCCGTGGGCGCCTGGGTGACCCAGATGGTCGGCCCGGACGCCATGCGCTGGATCCTGGGCCTGTCCTTCATCGCCATGGCGGTGTGGATGCTGATTCCCGACAAGCTGGACGATGACGGCACGTCCCAGCATTCCCGCTGGGGCGTGTTCGGCACCACGCTGATTGCCTTCTTCCTGGCCGAGATGGGCGACAAGACCCAGATCGCCACGGTAATGCTGGCGGCCCAGTACAGCGGAGCCTATGTCTGGGTGGTGGCGGGCACCACTTTCGGCATGATGCTGGCCAATGCCCCGGTGGTGTGGCTGGGCGACAAGCTGGTCAAGAAGGTGCCCATCCGCATGGTGCACCTGGTGTCGGCGGTCATTTTCCTGGTGCTGGGCTTGCTGGCGCTGTTTGCGCCCATGCTCAAGGATTTGGCATAATTGCCGCTCACGCGCCGATTTGCTACAGCTTGCGGGCGCTTTATAAATCCTGCTAAAGACCCGTCCGACGACATCTATCGACCCGGCCTCGTTTTTAGCGATGCCGGGTTTTTTCATGTCCTTCATCGCCACACCGCAATCCATGCATTTTCCGGATGCGCTGCCGCTGCAAAGCGGCCACAGCATCCGCGACTACACCCTTGCGTTCGAAACCTACGGAACGCTGAACGCCGACAAGTCCAACGCCATCCTTGTGTGCCACGCGCTCAACGCCTCGCACCATGTGGCGGGTGTCTACGAAGGCCAGCCCAAGAGCGAAGGCTGGTGGGACAACATGATCGGCCCGGGCAAGTCGGTCGATACCGACAAGTTCTTCGTCATCGGGGTCAACAACCTGGGCTCCTGTTTCGGCTCCACCGGCCCCATGCACACCAACCCGGACACGGGTGCGGTGTACGGCTCCAGCTTTCCGGTGCTGACGGTGGAGGACTGGGTCAATGCCCAGGCGCTGCTGCTGGACCGGCTGGGCATCCGGCAGATGGCGGCCGTGCTGGGTGGCAGCCTGGGCGGCATGCAGGCACTGAGCTGGACGCTGCAGTATCCGGAGCGCATGCGCCACGCCGTGGTGGTGGCCAGTGCGCCCAATCTGAACGCCGAGAACATTGCCTTCAACGAGGTGGCACGCCGTGCCATCGTCACCGATCCGGATTTCCACGGCGGCGACTTCTACGCCCATGGCGTGGTGCCGCAGCGCGGCCTGCGCATCGCCCGCATGATCGGCCACATCACCTACCTGAGCGACGATGTGATGAACCAGAAGTTCGGCCGTGCGCTGCGCAACGGCCCGGACATCCAGTTCACCACCCAGGACATCGAGTTCGAGATCGAGAGCTATCTGCGCTACCAGGGCGACAAGTTCAGCGGCTACTTTGACGCCAACACCTACCTGCTGATCACCCGGGCGCTGGACTACTTCGACCCTGCCAAGAAGCACGGCGGCAATCTGAAGGCCGCGCTGTCCAAGACGCTGGCCAAGTTCTTCCTGGTGAGCTTCACCACCGACTGGCGCTTTGCACCGGGGCGCAGCCGCGAGATCGTGCATGCCCTGCTGCAGAACCAGCGCGATGTGGGCTATGCCGAGATCGACGCTCCGCACGGCCATGACGCCTTTCTGCTGGACGACCCCCGCTACCTGGCCGCGATGCGCGCCTATTTCGAAGGCATTGCCAAGGAGTTCCGCGCATGACCGCCACCCCCACCATGCAAGCACTGGCCCAGCTGGTGCCCCAGGGCGCCCGCGTGCTCGACCTGGGCTGTGGCGATGGCGCCTTTCTGCAGTATCTGCAGCGTGAACGCGGCTGTACCGGCTACGGCGTGGAGATCAGCGACGACAACGTGCTGGCCTGCCTGCAGCGCGGCGTCAATGTGCTGCAGCTGAACCTGGATGAAGGTCTGGCCATCTTCGATGACAACAGCTTCGACATGGTGCTGCAGATAAACACTTTGCAACACTTGCGCAATACCGAAACGATGTTGCGCGAAACCGCGCGCGTGGGCCGGATGAGCGTGGTCACCTTCCCCAATTTCGCCCACTGGCCCAACCGCTTTTCGGTGCTGCGCGGGCGCATGCCGGTCACGCGCCACCTGCCGTACCAGTGGTATGACACGCCCAATATCCGCGTGGGCACGTACAAGGACTTCGAGGTGCTGGCGCACAAGAACCGCTTGAACGTGGTCGACTCCTTCGGCCTGCGGGAGGGCCAGGTGATTCGCACCCTGCCCAATCTGCGCGCCAGCACGGCGGTGTTCTGCCTCGAAAGAGGTTGATCTGGCGCACAGGCGGGCGCAATGTCGTCGCCTGCGACAGACCGGTGACAGACAGCAGGGCAGGGCGCTTCCGATAATGGGCCCATGCCCCAGTTCGCTGCCAACCTGTCGTTGATGTACACCGAGCTGCCGTTTCTGGAACGCTTTGCCGCTGCGGCGCGCGATGGTTTCCGGGCGGTGGAATACCTGTTTCCCTATGCCCATGCGCCGGCACAGCTGGCGCAGCAGCTGCGTGCCCATGGCCTGCAGCAGGTGCTGTTCAACGCGCCGCCGGGCGGCACGACGCGGGACGCCATGGCCACCGCCTGGGACGCCGGTGCCCGCGGCACGCTGTGCCTGGCCGGGCAGGACGCGGCCTTCCGTGCGGGCCTGCAGCAGGCGCTGGAGTACGCCAGCGTCCTGCAATGCCCGCGCGTGCATGTGATGGGCGGCCTGCTGCCTGCGGGTCAAAGCCATGCCGGCGTGCAGGCCCTGGTGACGGAGCGCCTGCACTGGGCCGCCCAGCAGGCGCAGGATGCGGGGGTGGCGCTGCTGATCGAGCCCATCAACGGCCGCGACATGCCCGGCTACTACCTGCAGCGCCAGGACCAGGCGCATGCGCTGGTGCAGGCCGTGGATTCACCCCGGCTGCAGGTGCAGATGGACCTGTACCACTGCCAGATCGTCGAAGGCGATGTGGCCATGAAGCTGCGCCACTACCTGCCCACCGGGCGCGTGGGCCATATCCAGATTGCGGGCGTGCCCGACCGGCATGAGCCGGACAGCGGCGAGCTGCACTACCCCTATCTGTTCGATGTGCTGGACCAGCTGGGCTACACCGGGTGGGTCGGCTGCGAATACCGCCCGCGTGCCGGTACCTCGCAGGGACTGGGCTGGCTGCAGGCCTATGCCCGCATGGACGCGGCAGAAATCTGAAAAACCCTTTGCAAGCGGTGCGCGGCGCCGCAAGGACCACTGCCTGTTTGGTGGTGAAATCAGGGGCAGAAAGCGCCGCGCCGCTGCGCGGATGGAAAAAACCTTTGCAACCGGAGACTGCCATGCCCGCCATCACCCGCCGCCACTGCCTGACCGCCACCGCTGCTGCACTGGTGGGCCCGTGGGGGCTGACCGGCTGCAGCAGCCCGGCCCCTGCGCCTGCTGCGGCGGCAGCGGCACAGGGGGCCGCCCCCACCGCGCCCCGTGCCGGCGCCTGGCCGCCCAAGCCGGCCTTGATTGCCCACCGGGGGGCCTCGGCCCTGCGTCCCGAGCACACGCTGGAAGCCTACCGGGTGGCCATTGCCGCCGGAGCGGACTTCATCGAGCCCGATCTGGTCATCACCCGGGATGGCGTGCTGGTGGCGCGGCACGAAAACGCCATCGCCATGCTCCACGCCGACGGCAGCCTGAAGGAGGCGTCCACCGATGTGGCCGACCGCCGCGAATTTGCGGCGCGCAAGACCACCAAGACCATCGACGGCGAGCGCATCACCGGCTGGTTTGTGGAGGATTTCACGCTGGCCGAGCTGAAGACGCTGCGCGCGCGCGAACGCATTCCCGCTGTGCGCCCGGCGAATGTGCGCTTTGACGGCCAGTTCGAGGTGCCTACGCTGCAGGAGATCATCGACCTGGCCAAGGCCGAGACCGCGCGCACCGGCCGCACCGTGGGCATCTACCCGGAAACCAAGCACCCCAGCTATTTCCTGTCGATCGGCAAGCCGCTGGAGCCGGTGCTGCTGCAGGTGCTGGCCGCCAACGGCTGGAACGACGCCCAGGCGCCGGTGCTGGTGCAGTCGTTCGAGGTGGAGAACCTGCGCTGGATCCGCGCGCGCAGCACCGTGCGCCTGGTGCAGCTGCTCAGCCCCAAGGGTCAGCCCTACGACAGCGTGGCCCGGGGTAGGGGCCCCAGTTATGCCGACCTGACCACGCCCGAAGGCCTGGCCCAGGTGGCCACCTACGCCAACGGCATTGGTCCGAGCAAATCCATGGTCGTGCCGGTCAAGGAGGGCAAGAACGCTGCGCCCACCGGCCTGGTGGGGGCGGCCCACCGCGCCGGGCTGCTGGTGCATGTGTGGACGCTGCGCCCCGAGAACGCTTTTCTGCCCGCCGCCCTGAAAGCCCACCCGGTGGAGAACGGTGCCACGCGCGGCAATGTGGCGGCGGACTTCGAAGCCTTTTTGCGCACCGGTATCGATGGCATCTTCACCGATGACCCGGCCGAGGGGCGCAAGGCCATTGCCGCCTACCACGCACGCTGAGCGGCGCCGCACGGCAGAGGGTGCCTGCTGTGGACGGCCGGCGGCCGATGGCGGGCCGGAGCCGTCAGCCAGCGGCGATAGAGGCAAAATTCCCTGTATTGGTGCAAAAAGCCCTGCGGTTGCCGTAAAAAGCGGACGAATTGCAGGGCTTTGCCGTTCGTCAGGACTTACTCAGTAACGCAATGTGAGAATCCGCCCGTTTTGTGTCCAGGTGCGGATATTCCATGTTGTCCTCTTCTTCTGCGGCTGCAGGCCGCCGTTCCGTGGCCCGCCGGGTCACCGCCATCGCCATCGCGATGGTGGCGCTGGTGTTGCTGGCGCTGAGCCTGGTGACCGCATCCATCACCAACCAGGCTTCGCGCACGCAGCTGGTAGCCAGCGTGGGCCATGCCACCCAGGCGCTGGTGGCTTCGGTCGACGCGGTGGAGCACGCCAACCGCGACATGGTGGTCAAGGCCTCCGAAGGATTTGCTCGCCACTTTGCGGGCCATGTGGCGCTGGACAGCGCCAGCGGTCAGCTGTCGGTGGACGGCGAGGTGTTGAACGGCAACTTTGCGTTGCCGGACAAGTTCAGCGCCGACACCGGTGGCGTGGCCACGGTGTTTGCCCGCCAGGGCGATGACTTTGTGCGCATCACCACCTCGCTGCGCAACCCGCAGGGCGAGCGCGTGATCGGCACCATGCTGGACCGCCAGCATGCGGCCTATACCCGGGTGCGCGAAGGCCAGAGCTTCATCGGCCGCGCCACGCTGTTCGGCAAGCCGTATATGACGCACTACGCGCCGCTGCGCGATGCGCAGAACCAGGTGGTGGGGATTCTGTTTGTGGGCACCGACCTCAGCGCCTTCCAGGAAGGCCTGCTGCGTCAGGTGTCCGGGTTGCGCCTGTACGAGCATGGCGGTGCCATGGTGATCGACCCGGGTACCAGCCTGGCGCAGGCCCGGTTTGTGGCCCATCCCAGCCATGCCGGCCAGAAGGTGCTGGAGGCCCTTCCCCAGGCCCAGGCCGCATTGCAGGCGCTGGCCGACAGCCCGGACGGCTGGGTGCGCGACGCGGTCGCGCTGCTGCCGGAGCAAGGGGCCGACCCCTGGGCCGTAGTGCGCAAGACCCAGTCCGGCTGGTGGGTGGTGACCGAAGTCTCGGACCGCGAAGCCATGGCCGGCCAGCGCCGTGCGCTGTTTGCCGTATGGGGTGCCATGGCGGTGGCGCTGGCCCTGCTGGCCGCCGGCCTGTTCTGGGTGCTGCGCCGGGGCGTGAGCCAGCCGCTGCGCGGGCTGACGCAGGCGCTGACCCTGGTGGCCCAGGGCGATCTGACCCAGCCCTTCCACAGCCCGCGCCGCGACGAGATTGGCGATCTGGTGCGCGAAGTGGAAGACATGCGCCAGCGCTACGTGGCCATGCTGCAGCAGGTCAGTCTGGCGGCGCACAACATTGCCAGCGCCAGCAGCCAGATTGCCCTGGGCAATGCCGATCTGGCCGAGCGCACCGACAACACCGCAGACCGGCTGGCGCGCACGGCCCAGCGCATGGTGGACACGGCCCAGGGCGTGCACCAGGCCGCTGATGCGGCGCGCCAGGCACACCAGCTGTCGGCCTCGGCCGTGGAAGTGGCTTCGCGCGGCGGTGAGGTGGTGGGCCAGGTGGTGCGCACCATGGGGGCGATCAACGACAGCAGCCGCCAGATTGCCGACATCATCGGTGTGATCGATGGCATCGCGTTCCAGACCAACATCCTGGCCTTGAACGCCGCCGTGGAAGCCGCCCGCGCCGGGGAGCAGGGCCGGGGCTTCGCCGTGGTGGCCAGCGAGGTGCGTTCGCTGGCCGGACGCAGCGCCGAAGCGGCCAAGCAGATCAAGGCGCTGATCGGCAGCTCGGTCCACCAGGTGGAGTCCGGTGCCCAGCTGGTCCAGGCCGCCGGCCAGACCATGGACGAGATCGTCAGCTCCGTGCAGCGCATGGGCGACATCGTGGGCGAGATCTCGGCCAGCGCCTCGGAGCAGGCCGAGCGCATGGCCAAGGTCAACCACGATGTGGCCGAGCTGGACCAGCTGACCCAGCAGAACGCTTCGCTGGTCGAGGAGTCGGCCGCGGCTTCGTCCAGCATGCGCGACCAGGCCAGCGGCCTGGAGGCGGCGGTCAGCGTGTTCAAGCTGCAGCCCGCCGGTGCCCTGACCTTGGATCTGGCGGCGCCGGCAGCGGCCGCAGCACTGCCGGCATTGCCCCGCTGACGCCGGCTGCGGCGGGCCGGCCGGGGCGGGTTGGCACCCCCTGCGCTGTGGGGGCTCCGGCATGGCGCACAATGGTTGCTTCGCGTCCGCCCTGTGCGGGCCGCAGTGACCAGGAGCTTTGCCATGAACGCACGCATTCCGTCCACCGCGCTGGACACCACACAGGCGCTGGAGCATGTCAGCCAGCAATGGGACCGCGACATCGTGGCCCAGCTCAAGGACTACATCGCCATTCCCGCCAAATCGCCCATGTTCGCCCCCGACTGGGCGGCCCAGGGCCTGCTGGACACGGTGCTGCGCAACGCCGCCACCTGGGTGGAAGCGCAGAAAGTGCCCGGCCTGAGGCTGGAAATCGTGCGCCTGGAAGGCCGCACACCGGTGCTGTTCTTCGAGGTGGAAGGCACCCAGCCCGGAGCCAATGCCAGCGGCGCCCCCACGGTGCTGATGTACGGCCACCTGGACAAGCAACCCGAATTCGAAGGCTGGCGCAGCGACCTGGGCCCCTGGACCCCGGTGTACCAGGACGGCAAGCTCTACGGCCGTGGCGGCGCAGACGATGGCTATGCCGTCTACGCCAGCGTGGCGGCGGTGCAGGAACTCAAGCGCCAGAACGTGGCCCACCCGCGCATCGTGGGCATCATCGAGACGGCCGAAGAAAGCGGCTCCCGCGATCTGCTGCCCTATGTGGATGCACTGCGTCCTCGCCTGGGTGCGGTGGAACTGGTGATCTGCCTGGACAGCGGTGCCGGCAATTACGACCAGCTGTGGCTGACCACCAGCCTGCGCGGCATGGCCAGCGGCACGCTGAAGGTGGAAATCCTGACCGAAGGGGTGCACTCAGGCGATGCCTCGGGCGTGGTGCCCTCGTCGTTCCGCATCATGCGCCAGGTGCTGGACCGGCTGGAGGACAGCGCAACCGGTCGCATGCTGCCCGCCAGCTTCCACTGCCAGGTGCCGCCCGAGCGTCTGGCCCAGGCCAAGGCCACGGCGGCCATCCTGGGCGAGGAAACCTACAAGCGCTTTCCCTGGGCCCACCATGACTGCGGCGGCAGCACGCTGGTGGCCCTGCCCACCACCACCGACCCGGTGGAAGCCCTGCTCAAGCGCACCTGGGAGCCCACGCTGTCCGTCACCGGCGCCGAAGGCTTTCCCACGTTGCAGAACGCGGGCAATGTGCTGCGGCCTTACACGGCCTTCAAGCTCAGCCTGCGCCTGCCGCCGCTGGTGGACGCCGCCACCTGCGTGCAGGAGATGAAGCGGCTGCTGGAAGACAATGCGCCGTACCAGGCCAAGGTGACCTGGGAAGGCCTGTCCAGCTCCAGCGGCTGGAACGCCCCGGGCATGAGTCCCTGGTTTGAAACCGCCCTGAATGTGGCCAGCCAGGCCCACTTTGGCGCGGACTGCGGCTACATCGGCCAGGGCGGCACCATCCCGCTGATGAACCTGCTGAGCCAGGGCTTCCCCACCGCACAGATGATGGTCTGCGGCGTGCTGGGCCCCAAGAGCAACGCCCACGGCCCCAATGAGTTCCTGCATGTGCCCTATGCCAAGAAGCTCACCGCCGCCGTGGCCCAGGTGATTGCCGCCATGCCGGTGGCGCAATCCGAGGAAGCGACAGCTTGAGTCGCTGAGGGAATTCTCCAAAATAGCTGCCAAAGCCCACGCAAAGGGCGCAGGCAGCTATTTTTTTGGTATTCCCGGCCGACCGCGCCGGGTACTGCAAGGAGAGCCCCGCGGTATGCATCCGACAGAGTCCACTTTCCTGCCCGCCGCTGACGGCACGCCCCTGGCGGTCTACGACTGGCCGCTGGCGCCTGCGGCGGCGGTGCGCGCCACGGTGCTGATCGTGCACGGCATGGGCGAGCACGCCGGCCGCTATGCCGCGCTGGCGCAGCGATTGAACGGCTGGGGCATGGCCGTGCGGGCCTATGACCAGTATGGCCACGGCCGGTCGGGCGGCCCCCGGGGCGGCCTGAGCAGCGACGACCGGCTGCTGGACGATCTGGCGCAGGTGCTGGATGCCACCCGTGCCGGCATGCCGGCCTCCCGGCCCCTGGTGCTGCTGGGACACAGCATGGGCGGGCTGGTGGCGGCGGACGCGGTGGCATCCGGTGCATGCCAGGTGGAGGGCCTGGTGCTGTCCTCTCCCGCGCTGGCGCTGCATTTGTCGGGGTTGCAGAAAGCCTTGCTGGCCAGTCTGCCCCGGCTGCTGCCGAATCTGCGCGTCCACAATGGCGTGGATTCGCGCCATCTGTCGCACGACCCGGCGGTGGTGCAGGCCTATGACCGCGATCCCTTGCAGCACCCGCGCATCAGCGGCCGGATGGCGCGCTACATGGCCGAAGGCGGCGCGCGGGTCGTGGCCCGGGCGCCGGCCTGGCGCACTCCCACCTTGCTGCTGTGGGCCGGGCAGGACCGGGTGGTGGACCCGGCGGGCAGTGCCGCCCTGGCCCGCCTGGCGCCGCCAGCGGTGCTGCAGGCCCAGTGTTTTGGGCCGGCGTTCCACGAGATCTTCAACGAAAGCGAGGCCCTGGCGGCGCCGGTGTTCACCCGGCTGCAGCAGTGGCTGGATCAGCAGTTTCCGCCGCGTTAGGCCGTATCAGGCCGCGATCTGTGCGCCGATGACCACCACCTCGATCAGGTACTGGGGGTTGATGGCTGGGGCGATCACGGTGCAGCGGGGCGGGGTGTGGCCGGGCACGATCCAGGCATCCCAGACCTCGTTCATCACCGTGATGTCGGCCGCGTTGCGGATGAAGATGTTGCACGACAGGATGTGGGCCTTGCTGCTGCCCGCTTCATTCAGCAGGCGTTCCACATGGCCCAGCACCTCCTGGGTCTGCACGCGCATGTCGCCATCCGGGTGGTTTTCAGGGATCTGGCCGGCCAGGTAGACGGTGCCGTGGTGGACCGCGGTCTCGGACAGGCGGGCGCCCACATGGTGGCGGGTGATGGGGCCGGAGGTGGAAACAGTCATGCAGAAACTCCAAGGTGGCGGACGGCCCGGGATACGGGGCCGTCCAAACCGCACAGGGTAGCGCAGGATGGCCACCGCGCGCGGGATGTGCCGGCGTTCCGTGGCCTGGAGCAGACCTGCGCGCTCTTCACGGGGGTAGGGGTCAGTGGAGGGAGGCCGCTGTCTGCGGTGGCACCGCGGGGCCGGCCGTCAATCCGGCCGGGGCCAGCGGCGGTGGCGGATGAGGGGGCGGCGGCGGTGCCTGCAGGTCGGCCAGCACCACGCAGTTGCGCCCCTGGTGCTTGGCACGGTAGAGGGCCTGGTCGGCGCGCTCCAGCGTGGCTTCGACCGATTCGCCGGGCAGGTGCACGGTCAGGCCGGTCGAGACGGTCATGCGCAGGCCTTCGGGCGCATCGGCCACCACGGCCTGGGAAACGGCCTGGCCAATGCGCTGCAGCAGGCTGAGGGCGGCGTTGTCGTTCACATCCCCCAGCAGCAGCACGAATTCTTCGCCGCCCCAGCGGGCCAGCACATCGCCGCCGCGCACGGTGTGGCGCACGGTGTGGGCAAAGGCCTGCAGCGCACGGTCGCCGACGGCGTGGCCGTAGTTGTCGTTGATGCGTTTGAAGTGGTCAATGTCCAGCACGGCCAGGGCCATGCTGCGCTGGCCCCGCACGCAGCGGCGCTGTTCCAGCTCCAGCAGCTCCAGCATGGAGCGGCGGTTGAGCAGGCCCGTCAGCGCATCGCGCGAGGCCAGGGCCCGGTGTTCCTCCAGGGCCCGCGACAAGGCAAGCCGCTGCTGCTGGAGCCGGCTGCGCAGGGAATGCAGACGCAGGCTGACCCCCATGCAGGCCAGCAGCACCACAGCCAGCATGACGGCGTGGGCGGCGTCGACCACCGACACCGGCTGGTTCAGCAGCCGGGGGGCCAGCACCATGGCGGTGCTGGTGGCCACAAAGGCGTACACGGTGATGCCCACGATCTGGCGCATGCGCAGGCCCAGCGAACCGAACAGCAGCACCATGGCCACCATGCAGGGCAGCATGTCGCGGGCATCGGCCACCACCAGATAGGCCACAGCAGCGCTGGTGATGGCCCAGAGCATCTGCGGCAGGGTCAGGGAGGGGTCGTTCAGGCGGCGTGTCCAGCCCAGGCGGATGGCCAGGGTGGCTGCCAGCAGGCCCCCCAGCGACACCAGGCTCCAGCTGACGACCCAGGGCAGGGGGGTGTGGCTGTTCAGGGCCAGCCAGAGCAGCAAGCCAACGCAGCACGCCATCAGCACCAGGGCCAGGCCGGACATGGCCGTGTGGGTGCGGATGTGCGGATCGTCCGACAGCAGCCAGCGCCGTATGCGGGCCGTCTGCGAAGGCGGCTCGGTGGCGGATGTCACGGCAGCTTTCCTTCTGGGCTGCGCCGGTGGGTAACCTGCGCAGGGGTCCGGTTGTAAATAAATGTTTCCGGATTCTAGGAAAATGTCGTCTCTTGGACAGAGCCGCAGGCAAAAATTACCACGTTGACACGACGAACGGTCGTTTGCGGGTTCAACCCAATACCAGTGCGGACAGCGCCATGATGGGGGCGGTTTCGGCGCGCAGCACACGCGGGCCCAGCGTGACCGGGGCAAAGCCCTGGGCGCGGGCCAGGGCCTCTTCGGCCGGAGACAGGCCGCCTTCGGGGCCGGACAGGAACAGGACCGGTGTCTGGCCGGCCGCCACGGCCTGCAGCAGCGGGCGCGTGCCGTCGGCCAGCGAGAGCAGCACGCGCTGCGTGTCTGCGGAGTCTGCCTGCGGGTGGGCGGCGGTCCATTCGGCCAGGGTCATCGCCGGGTGAATGGCGGGCACGCGGTTGCCACCGCATTGCTCGCAGGCGGCCACGGCCACGGCCTGCCAGTGACTGCGTTTTTTATCACCGCGCTCGCCCTTGAGCTTGAGCACGCTGCGTTCGGCCAGCAGCGGGGTGATGCTGACCACGCCGATTTCGGTGGCTTTTTCCACCAGCCAGTCCATGCGCTCGTTGGCGGTGATCCCGGCCAGCAGGTGCACCGGGCGGGATGCTTCGCGCGCCGTGGCGTGGAAGGCCTCCACGCGCACCTGCACCGTGCTGCGGCCCATCTGCAGGATGGTGGCGCTCCATTCGCCGTCGCCGCTGCCGTCGAACAGGGTGATGGTGTGGCCGGGCTGCATGCGCAGCACCTGCACATGGCGGGCGGCGCCGGCGGGCAGGTCCAGTTCGGCGCCGGCGGTCAGCGGCAGGGGGCAGTGAAAGCGCGGCATGCGGTGGGTGCTGGCAAGAAGGAAACGGGTGAAGAGGAGGTGCGGCCAGTGTCAGATGGGGGGCCACGGAAACTGGCGCTGCAGGTGCAGAGGGCGCGGTGCAAGCCGGGGATCACATCCGGCCGTAGGCATAGCCGACCTGGGCCTGGATGCCTTCGATCTGGTCGACCAGACGCAGCAGCGGCGCCAGCTCGCGGTAGCGGCTGCAGGTGGTGCGGATGTAGTGGATGAAGCGCGGCGTATCCGCCAGGTACTTGGGCTTGCCGTCGCGCAATGTGAGCCGGGCAAAGATGCCAGCCACCTTCAGGTGGCGCTGCAGGCCCATCCATTCGACGGCGCGGTAGAACTCCCCGAAGTCATCGCCCCAGCCGGAGGCGCTCCTGGCGCCGATCAATCCCGAGCGGCGCGCTTTTTCCCAGTAACGCACGGTAATGTCGATGACAAAGTCCTCTTCCCAGGTCAGGAAGGCATCGCGCAGCAGGCTGGCAATGTCATAGGTGACGGGGCCGTAGACCGCGTCCTGGAAGTCGAGCACGGCCAGCGGCTGGGTGGGGTCGCTGGGCAGCATCAGATTGCGTGCCATGAAGTCCCGGTGCACATAGACACTGGGTGCCTGCAGATTGTGCGCCACGATCTGGTCGAACGCCTTGGCCAGCACGGCCTGCTGCTTGTCGTCCAGCGTGACCTGGCGGTGCTGGGCGATATACCAGTCGGGGAAGAGCTGCAGCTCGCGGCGCAGCAGGGCCTCGTCGTACGCCGGCAGCACGCCGGGCCGGGAGGCCTGCTGCCACTGCAGCAGCAGGTCCACGGCGTGGCGGTACCAGAGTTCGGCATCCTGGGGCCGGGCGGGGTCCAGCACCTCGATCAGCGTGCGGCTGCCCATGTCGGAGAGCAGCATGAAGCCGTCGGGCTGGTTCCAGTCCAGGATGGCCGGCACGTTCAGGCCGGATTGCTGCATCAGGCCTTGCACCTGGACGAAAGGGGTACAGTTCTCCTTGTCCGGCGGTGCGTCCATGACGATCAGGCTGCCGCCTGCGCTGCGGTCAAGGCGCAGATAGCGGCGAAAGCTTGCATCGGCCGAAGCCGGGCGCAGGGTGGACAGCTCCAGCCCATGCTGGACAGCCAATGGCGTCAGCCAGGTCTGGAAGGCGTGTTCGCGGGCCGGATCGGCCCATACCACGCTGGAAATGGGGGAGATGGAATCGCTCATGGATAATCGGATTCTACAAACCGTCCGGCACCAGCCGGGTGCCTCCGGATTTTTCTTCGCCCACCATTGAACGTGTCTGCCCGTTTGCTGCCCCCAGCCCTCTCCGTGACATCCCGGTGCGCCCCACCGCGTGGTGCCGTTGTGCGTCCGCTGGCGGCCGCTGCCCTGCTGGCCTGTTCCGGCGCCTGGGCGCAGACCGCGCCCCCGGACGGCGGCGGTGATCTGCCGCCGCTGCAGCTCAAGCCCAGTAGCCAGTTGCTGGAAAAGCTGCCCTCGACCGTCGAGGACCAGCTGCCCTCCTATGTGCGCGGTGACCATGTGACCGGCCAGGCCGACGTGCGGGCCCAGGTCAGCGGCAATGCCGAGCTGCGCAAGGGCGATATGGTGGTGCGCGCCGACCGCGTGGACTACTCCGTGGCCGAGGATCTGGTCGACGCCGAAGGCAGTGTGCACATCAACAAGGGCGGGGATGTGTACCAGGGCACGGCGCTCAAGCTGCATGTGGACGCCTTCCAGGGCCAGTTCAACGACGCCAGCTACCAGTTTCTGCAGACCCAGGCGCATGGCGATGCCTCGCGGGTGGACTTCATCGACCGTGACCGCTCCGTCGTGCACGATGCCACCTACACCACCTGCCTGCGCGACGATTCCGCCAGCTGGGAGCCCGACTGGGTGCTGCGTGCCAAGACCATCCAGCTAGACCGCGCGGAAGAAGTGGGCTATGCCAAGGACGCCGTGCTGGAGTTCAAGGGGGTGCCGGTGCTGCCGGTGCCTGCGGTGAGCTTTCCGTTGTCGGACAAGCGCAAATCCGGTCTGCTGCCGCCCAGCATCGGCATCGACAGCGTCAACGGCATGGAATATGCCCAGCCGTATTACTGGAATCTGGCGCCCAACCGCGATGCCATCCTCACCCCTACAGTGATGAGCAAGCGCGGCCTGGGGCTGGCCGGGGAATTCCGCTATCTGGAGCCGAAATACAGTGGCGAGCTGACGCTGGAAGCCATGCCCGAGGACAAGCTGCGCGACCGGGACCGCTGGGGCTATTCCTGGAAGCACCGCCAGTCCTTCGATTCCCCGATCGGCGGCCTGGGTCTGAGCTTTGACGTGAACCGCGTCAGCGATGGCAATTACTGGCGCGATTTCACCCGGGCCAGCAAGCTGCTGCGCGAGCGGCTGGTGCCCAGCACCGGCGTCCTGAGCTGGGGGCGCAACGACCACAGCGTGACGCTGGTGATGCAGCAGTGGCAGGTGCAGCAGCAGGTGGATTCGCCCATCGTGCCGCCCTTTGACCGCATGCCGCAGCTGGTGTGGCGCTACACCCCCTACGATCTGCCCGGCGGGCTGGATTTCAGCTGGGAAGCCGACACCACGCGTTTTCGCGCCCACAACCTCGATGGCAGCAACCACATCTGGAATGGCCAGCGCAGCTATGCCCTGGCCCAGCTGAGCCGCTCCTTCCTGGCGCCGGGCTGGTTCATCAAGCCCAAGGTGCAGATCCACACCGCCAGCTACCAGCTGGACAACACGGTCATCAATGGCCAGACCAGCTTCCAGCGCACCCTGCCCACTTTCAGCCTGGACAGCGGGCTGGTGTTCGAGCGCGACACCACGTTCTTCGGCAAGGATTACGTGCAGACGCTGGAGCCGCGGGCCTTCTATGCCTACACGCCGTACCGCGACCAGTCCATGCTGCCGGTCTATGACACGGCGCGTTCGGACTTCAACTTCGCCTCCATCTTCATGGAGAACAGCTATGTGGGCCAGGACCGCATTGCCGACAACAATGTGCTGACTATGGGTCTCACTACCCGCTGGCTGGACCGCCAGACCGGTGCGGAAGCGGTGCGCCTGGGGATTGCCCAGCGCATGCGCTTCAAGGACCAGCGCGTGACCCTGCCAGGCGAGGTGCAGGGCACCGAAAGCCTGTCGGACCTGCTGCTGGGAGCCGGTTTCAACTGGAACCAGCGCTGGGCGTTCGACAGCACGGTGCAGTACAACCAGGACACCAACCGCAGCACCCGCTCCACGGTCAGCGCCCGCTACAGCCCGGGACCCTACCGGACCATCAGCATGGCATACCGCATGCAGCGGGGCTCCAGCGAACAGGTGGATGTGGGCTGGCAGTGGCCGGTGGCCGCGCTGCTGGGGGGGGACTTCACCCCGCCAGCACGCCGCAACCTGCCGGGCGAGGGCCGCTGGTACACCGTGGGCCGGATGAACTACAGCATGCAGGACAACAAGATGATCGACACCGTGGTCGGCTTCGAGTACGACAGCTGCTGCTGGATTGGCCGTGTGCTGGTGGAACGCCACCAGAACAGCATCCGCTCCTCGGCGACCAAGCTGATGTTCCAGGTCGAGTTCGTGGGCTTCTCGCGCCTGAGCCTGGGCAACGATCCCCTGCAAAGCCTCAAAGACCAGATTCCGCGTTACCGCGGCCTGCGTGACGGAACCGACTCTGTTGCCAGCCGCTTCAGCAATTACGATTGATTTCCATGATCCGTTCCATGCGATTTTCTGCATTGCCGCGCCATGCGGTGTCCGCCAGTGTTCTGTGTCTGTCGGCCTTGGCCGGCATGGGTGCTTCGGCCCAGGGACTGCGTGCCAGCGGTGCGCCGGGCATGTCCCGCGCACTGGAGCAAACCCAGACGCCCGAATTGCGCCGTGAAGCGGCTGCGCAGGGGCTGCGCTCGGCGGATTACATCGTGGCGGTGGTCAATTCCGAGCCGGTGACCAACAACGAGGTGCGTGCCCGCATGGCACGGGTCGAGGACAGCCTGGCCAAGGAAGGCGGTCAGCGTCCGCCCCAGGCACAGCTGGCCCGCGAGGTGCTGGAGCGTCTGATTCTGGAAAAAGCCCAGATCCAGTACGCCAAGGAAATCGGCATCAAGGTCGATGACTACGCGGTGGACCAGGGCATGGAGGCCGTGGCCCGCAACAACAGCATCAGCAAGGCCCAGCTGCTGCGCGAGCTGAAGAAGGAAGGCATCGCCGAAGCCAAGTTCCGCGACGAGCTGCGCAACCAGATGACGCTGCAGCGCCTGCGGGAGCGGGAAGTGGACAACCGGGTCAAGGTCAGCGAGCAGGACATCGACCGCTACCTGCGCGAGCAGCGCAGCAAGACCGGGCAGACGGATGCCACCGTGGCGGCACTGAACCTGGGCCACATCCTGGTGGCCGTGCCCGAAGGCGCCTCCGAAGCGCAGGTGGCGCAGCTCAAGGCACGTGCCGAGGAAGCCGCACAGGCGGCCCGCAGCGGCGATTTCGAGGCAGCCGCCCAGCGCTTCTCCGATGTCAAGACAACGCCCATCCTGGGCCTGCGTCCGGCCGACCGCTATCCCGAACTGTTTGTGCAGTCCGTGCGCAGCGCGGCGGTGGGCAGCGTGGTGGGGCCGGTGCGCTCTCCAGCCGGTTTCCACGTGCTGAAGGTGATCGACAAGAGCTCCGATGGCGTCCCCATGGTGGTGGCGCAGAACCATGCCCGCCACATTCTGCTGCGCACCTCCGCACAGATGAACGAGCGGGAAGCGGCCGAGCGCCTGGCCGAGCTGCGCAACCGCATCCTCCAGGGCAACGCCAGTTTCGAGGCGTTGGCGCGCCAGTATTCGCAGGACGGCAGTGCCGCCCAGGGCGGCGATCTGGGCTGGGCCGGCCCGGGCCGCTATGTGCCCGAGTTCGAGCAGGTGCTGGAGCGTCTGCAGCCCGGCGAAATCAGCCCCCCCGTGGTCTCGCGCTTTGGCGTGCACCTGATCCAGCTGGTGGAACGCCGCCAGGCCGCGCTGAGCCAGCGTGAGCAGCGCGAGATGCTGCGCGATGTGGTCAAGGCCCAGAAGACCGAAAAGGACTACGACACCTGGCTGCAGGAGCTGCGTGGCCGCACCTATGTGGAATACCGCGAGCCGCCGCAGTAAGCGCGGCGGACAGGGGTGCACGGGTGGCGGTATGCCCCTGTGCCCCCGTCGGCACAGCGGGAGTGCCATCATTCCGGCTGTGCCCCTTTCTTTTTCTTACCGAGCGGTGCTGAGGCACCGCTTTTGCTTGGCATGAAACATATTCCCCGCAAGCGCTTTGGCCAGAACTTTCTGACCGACCACGGCATCATCGACGCCATCGTGGATGCCATCCACCCCCAGGCCGGCGAGCCGGTGGTGGAGATCGGCCCCGGCCTGATGGCGCTGACCCAGCCCCTGGTGGAGCGCCTGGGCAAGATCACCGTCATCGAACTGGACCGTGACCTGGCCGTGCGCCTGCGTCTGCGGCCCGAGCTGGACGTGGTCGAGAGCGATGTGCTGAAGGTGGATTTCCGGGTGCTGGCCCAGCGCCTGGGCGTGCCCAGGCTGCGCGTGGTGGGCAATCTGCCCTACAACATCTCGTCGCCCATCCTGTTCCATTTGATGGACTGCGTGGACGTGGTGCAGGACCAGCATTTCATGCTGCAGAAAGAGGTGATCGACCGCATGGTGGCCGATGCCGGTTCGTCCGACTACGGGCGCCTGTCCGTGATGCTGCAGTGGCGCTACGCCATGGAAAACGTGCTGTTCGTGCCGCCGGAGAGCTTTGACCCGCCGCCCAAGGTCAACAGCGCCGTGGTGCGCATGGTGCCCAAGGCCGAGCCTGCGGCGCTGAACCCGCAGCTGCTGGAGGAACTGGTGCGGGTGGCCTTCAGCCAGCGGCGCAAGATCCTGCGCAACACCCTGGGCAAGTGGCTGGAGGAAAAAGGCTTTGCAGGCGACTTCGACCTGCAGCGCCGCGCCGAGGAAGTGCCGGTGCGGGAGTACGAAGCCCTGGCGGCCGCCCTGTCCTGACCGTACTGCGGCCCCTGTGGGCCGGCGGCATGCCCCGCGCATAGAGCCCGGCAGAGGCACGACATGAAAACGCCCGGTGTGACCGGGCGTTTTGCATGGGGGCTGGTGCTGCGGCGCTTACAGGAAGGAGTAGAAGCAGCGGAAGGCGATCTTGCGCTCGGCCCAGTACTCGGCCGCATCGCGGAAGCAGTCCAGAAACTGCTCGCGCGCTTCCTTGTCGAACTTGGTGGTGGTGGGGATCTGGTCCAGCACCAGGATGAAGCCCGGCTGCGGGCCGGCCTTGTGGATGGGGTCGGTCAGGCAGTCGTACAGCGCATCGAAGTTCTTGCCGAAATGCGCAGGGAAGTGGAACTGGGTGGAAATCAGCTCCAGGATGTCGGGCTTGTTCTGGGCGTGGGCCAGATTGGCGTACAGGAAATGCTGGCCCAGCGTGGCCGCAGCTTTCTGCAGATCGGGGATGTGGAAGGCCCGGATCGACTGCACGATGTTGCTGCGCACCCCGCGCAGCGGGGTATCGTTCTCGGGACGAAGTGGGCGCTTTTCCATCTCCGTGGTACTTTCTGTTGTTCGTGCAAACCCCAGGAAAGCGGGGTTTTGCAATGCAGGGGTGGACGGCGGGCTGGCCAGGAAGTTCCCCATGGCGTTGCTCTGGCGGTCCCAATCCAAGTCCTGGTAGCTCATGGCGTGATCTTCCGGAAACTGCTGTAGTGGTCGCTGGTGTAGTAGCACGCATCGGGTCGCTGCGGCTGCTGGCCGCCGCAGACGATGCGGCGTGCACCTCGGTCGCGGGAACGGGGCGTTTTGACGGTGTATTCGCGGTAATAGCCGCGCCGGTTCGCAGGCAGGGCGCGCTCCCGGTTGCCGAACACCGCGCCATCCTTGTCATACGGGAACGGCCCGCCTTCCAGGATCAGTGCGTAGGTGGTGCGGCCCTGCGGGGGCAATTCCTGCAGCGTGATGCCAGGCGCATCCACGGCCGCATCCCATGTGCCGCGCGCGAATGCAGACGTGCCCGGCAGGGCGCAAGCTGCACCCAGCAGCACGGCCATACCTGTGCGCAACGCGTGATTGGCAACCGCCTGGAACATCGATAAACACCTTCCAAAACCCGGGTTTGCCCGAAATTTCGACCCGTAAGTGTGACGCAGCGCCCCCCAAAAAGCAAGCGCCGGCCGGGTCGTCCCAGGCCGGCGCTTGCGCCGTATCAATGTAAAGTTTGTGTAGCACGGCCCCCATGGGGCCGTGCCGTTCAGCCGCGTGCGGCGTTGGCGTCGGCCACCGTCAGGGCGGTCATGTTGACGATGCGGCGCACCGTGGTGCTGGGGGTCAGCACATGCACCGGCTGGGCTGCGCCCAGCAGCACCGGGCCGATGGCAATGCCGCCGCCTGCCACCTGCTTGAGCAGGTTGTAGGAGATGTTGGCCGCATCGATATTCGGCAGCACCAGCAGGTTGGCATCGCCAGTCAGCGTGCTGTGGGGCATCAGTTTCTTGCGGGCTTCGCTGTCGATGGCCACGTCGCCGTGCATTTCACCGTCCACTTCCAGCCAGGGCGCCTGGATGCGCAGCAGCTCCAGCGTTTCGCGCATCTTGAGCGCGCTGGGCTGGTTGCTGGAGCCGAAGTTGGAGTGGCTCAACAGCGCCACCTTGGGGTGGATGCCGAAGCGCTTCATTTCTTCGGCCGCCATGATGGTGATCTCGGCCAGTTGCTCGGCCGAGGGGTCGTAGTTGACGTGGGTGTCCACCAGGAACACCTGGCGGTCCGGCAGCAGCAGACCGTTCATGCAGGCGTAGGTGGTGGCGCCGGCACGCTTGCCGATCACCTGGTCGATGTAGTGCAGGTGGATGGCGGTGTTGTTCCAGGTGCCGCAGATCAGGCCGTCGACCTGGCCCTTTTCCAGCATCATGGAGCCGATCAGCGTCAGGCGGCGGCGCATCTCGATCTTGGCAATGGCTTCGGTCACGCCCTTGCGCTCGGTCATGCGGTGGTAGGTCTGCCAGAAGTCCCGGTAGCGGTCGTCGTGCTCCACGTTGACCACGTCGTAGTCCAGGCCTTCCTTCAGGCGCAGGCCGAACTTCTCGACGCGCTGGGCAATGATGGCCGGGCGGCCGATCAGCGTGGGGCGGGCGATGCGCTCGTCCACCACGATCTGGCATGCGCGCAGGATGCGTTCGTCCTCGCCCTCGGCGTAGGCCACGCGCTTCTTGGCAGCCTTCTTGGCGACGGTGAAGATGGGCTTCATCACCGAGCCCGAGGCATAGACAAAGGTCTTCAGGTGCTCACGGTAGGCATCCATGTCCTGGATGGGGCGCTGGGCCACGCCGCAGTCGGCGGCAGCCTGGGCCACGGCGGGCGCCACGATCAGCATCAGGCGCGGATCGAAAGGCTTGGGGATCAGGTATTCCGGACCGAAGGTGAGCTCCTGGCCCACATAGGCGGCGGCCACTTCTTCGGACTGCTCGGCCTCGGCCAGTGCGGCGATGGCGTGCACGGCCGCAATTTCCATCTCAGTGGTGATGGTGGTGGCGCCGCAGTCCAGCGCGCCGCGGAAGATGTACGGGAAGCACAGGACGTTGTTCACCTGGTTGGGGTAGTCCGTGCGGCCGGTGGCGATGATGGCGTCGTCGCGCACCGCCTTCACATCTTCGGGAATGATTTCGGGGTTGGGGTTGGCCAGCGCGAAGATGATGGGCTTGGCCGCCATCTTCTGCACCATGTCCTGCTTGAGCACGCCGCCGGCGGACAGGCCCAGGAAGGCGTCCGCGCCTTCGATCACCTGGCCCAGGGTGCGCAGATCGGTCTTCTGGGCGAACAGGGCCTTGTCCTCGTCCATCAGCTCGGTACGGCCTTCGTAGACCACGCCGGCGATGTCGGTGACGAACACGTTCTCGCGCTTGAGGCCCACTTCCAGCAGCAGATTCAGGCAGGCCAGGGCGGCGGCGCCGGCGCCCGATGCCACCAGCTTGATCTCTTCGATCTTCTTGCCCGCCACCTTCAGCGCATTGACCATGGCGGCGGCCACCGTGATGGCCGTGCCGTGCTGGTCGTCGTGGAAGACGGGAATGTTCATGCGCTTGCGCAGCTCGCGCTCCACGTAGAAGCATTCGGGCGCCTTGATGTCTTCCAGGTTCAGCGCGCCGAACGTGGGCTCCAGGGCCGCGATCACTTCGACCAGCTTTTGCGGGTCTTTTTCGTTGATTTCGATGTAGAACACATCGACGCCGGCGAACTTCTTGAACAGGACGGCCTTGCCTTCCATCACCGGCTTGGACGCCAGCGCGCCAATGTCACCCAGGCCCAGCACGGCCGTGCCGTTGGAGATCACACCCACCAGGTTGCCGCGGCCGGTGTACTTGAAGGCCGTGGAAGGGTCCTTGACGATTTCCTCGCAGGGCGCCGCCACGCCGGGCGAATAGGCCAGCGCCAGGTCGCGCTGGTTGGCCATGGGCTTGGTGGCTGCAATCTGCAGCTTGCCGGGCTTGGGAAACTCGTGGTATTCGAGGGCGGCCTGGCGCAGCAGGGCGCGTTTATCGGTCAGGGTCGGGGCCTTGGCGTCAGACATCGAGCGTCTCCAAACTTCAGAGGTATCTCTCGCCCTCGGCAGGCCGCCGCCATGGCGGCACTGTGCAATCGGGGCGAATAGTGGAATTGAAGGGGCATTGTAGGCTGGGCGCTATCAAAAATATCAGGGTCATCTCCCTCTGAAAAGAGAAACTACTTCACCTACCATGCAGTAAATCAATGCAAAAAACAGGTGGTTTGAATAAATAAAACGCATAACCTGACTGCGCCTTGTCCAGGCAGGCACTTTTTGCGGCTATGCTGCGCGCAATTCAATTTCACTAAACCAGCATTAGAGGTTCTGATGACGACATCGCTCTCCCGTCTTGCCGCCATTTCCCCGGTCCGCGCCCTGTGCGGGCTGGCCGCCGCTGTGGCCGCCCTGGCATCGCCTGCCGTGCACGCTGCGGACTACCCCAGCAAGCCCATCACGCTGGTGATCCCGTTCTCGGCCGGCGGCTCCACCGACATCGTGGGCCGTCTGCTGGCCCAGAAGATGAGCGAGAGCATGAACGTCTCGGTGGTGGTGGAAAACAAGCCGGGTGCCAACGGCACCATCGGCGTGGACCGCGTCGCCAAGTCGCCGGCCGACGGCTACACCCTGGTGCTGGGTGATGTGGGCGGCATGTCCATGGCCCCCGGCCTGTACCCCAAGCTGCCCTACAACCCGCTCAAGGACCTGGCCCCGGTCAGCCTGGTGGGCCGCAGCCCGCTGGTGCTGACGGTGGGCGCCAACAGCCCGCTGAAATCGCTGGGTGACCTGACGGCGGCCGCCAAAGCCAACCCCGGCAAGCTGAACTACCCCTCGTCGGGCACCGGCGGCCCCAACCACATGGGCGGCGAGCTCTACGCCATCCAGTCCAAGGTCAAGGTCACGCACGTGCCGTACAAGGGCAGCGCTCCGTCCGTGGTGTCGCTGGTGGCGGGCGAGACAGACTTTGGCTTCCTGACCGCCGTCACCATCAACTCGCAACTCAAGGCCGGCAATGTGCGTGCCCTGGCTGTGGCCCATGACACACGCCTGCCTTCCATGCCCGATGTGCCCACCACCACCGAGGCCGGCCTGAAGGGCTTCATGGCCGACGCCTGGTTCATGGCCGCTGTGCCCGCCGGCACGCCCCAGCCCATCATCGACCGCCTGTACAAGGAAATCGCCAAGGCCCTGACCGATGCCGACGTGAAGACCAAGCTGGACGCCGGTGGCGTGCTGCCCTCGGGCCTGGATCCCAAGGCTTCCACCGCGTTCCTGAACAGCGAAGTGGGCAAGTGGCGCGAAGTGATCAAGACCGCCAAGATCACGCTGGAGTAAGCCCCTCCCAGGCCAGGCACCGCATGGGTGCCGGCGGCCTGGTGGGCGCACTGTTTTCGCTTCCGATATCGGTGCGGCCCGTACGGGCCGCTCCTTTTTTACATCTGCGCCGGTGGCGTATGCGCCGCAGGGCCTCCATCCGCAGAGGCCCCCGGCAGACAGCACGGGCTGGCCAGGAGGCCGCACCTGAGGGCCTGGACCTACAGACCGCAGCGGCCCAGGCGCGCATGCTGGCGGATCAGGCTCCTGCCGGGGCCGGAAAGGAAAGCCCTCTATGCCCACCCGCTTCGTGATGACCACCGCCTGCGCCGCCGCCCTGCTGGCCGCCTGCAGCCCTCAGCCGGACGCGCATGCCGGCAACGCCTTTCCCATGGCCGCCCCCACGCACTTTGACCAGCCCATTCCCAGCAAACCGCTGTTTGGCGACCCCATCGTCACCGCCCACAGCGTGTTGCCGCCCTCCAAACCCGATGCCTTGCGTGCCCCGCTGCCGCCGTTGGCAGCCTTGCCCCAGGCCACGGCCACCGAAGCGGCGCCCAAGAGCGAAGGCCCCAGGGATGAAGGGGGTGCCGTGAACCCTGCTGCGGGCCAGGCGGCGGCCATCTCGGATGGACAGGGCGAAGGCGACAAGCAGCGCCTGGGTGCGCCCAAGTAAGGCCTTGCCGCAGCAAGGCCACGCCGATGGTCGAGGTGGCCACGGCTGAAAAGCGTTTTGCAACGGCGGCGCGCTGGAACCCATCATTCGCTGCGGCGTACCTGGGTCTTGTGGTGGCGACGGTGCAGGGTGAAAACGTTTTTTCACGCGCGACCACGCGCCATGGCGCACCGCGCCTGTGGGTAAGTGCCCCCCGGCATTGCAATTGCTTGGGGAACAGCATGCACAGCCCTTCCTTTTCTTCCACGGCTTCTGCCGCTGTTTCCATCAACTCCGGTCTGGTGCTGGCGGCGCAGCCGTTGACCCCTGCCGCCTTTGCCCCTTTTGGCCAGGTCGTGGCGGTGGACGGCCAAGCCGCGACGCTGCCGCAGCGCAGCATCAACAGCGGCAATGCCCGGCGCTATGACCTGCTGGCCGATCTGCAGCTCACCGCCGACGGCGGCGTGCCCACACTGGCCCTGTTCCGTGCCCAGGCGCGGCAGTTTCCGCTGCAGGTGGTGGAGATGGAGCGCCATGCCCTGGGCAGCCAGACCTTTGTTCCGCTGGGCACGCAGCGCTTTGTGGTGGTCGTGGCCCGTCCGGGCCCGGCACCGCAGGCAGCCGATCTACATGCTTTCATCACCGATGGCCGCCAGGGGGTGGTGCTGGCACCGGGTACCTGGCACCACGCGCTGCTGGCCGTGGAAGGCGGGGATTTTGCGGTGGTGGAGCGGCGCGCTGCGCAGGTGGATTGCGATGTCTGCGGGGTGGACCCCGCGCTGACGGTGGCTCTGCTGCAATAAGGCCGCCGCCGGCCCGCAGCGCGCCGGGCTGGCGCGCATGCGGATGCCGCAGAGATGGGCGCCCAGCGGCCCACAACAGCGGTGAGTGAGCCCGAAAGGGCCTTGCGGGCAGGTCCCGCAGCAGACCAGCCAGAGCCGGTCTGCTTCACATCCCGCGATGGTGTCGGGAGCAGCTCCGTAGCGCCGGATTCAGGCCTGCGCCAGCTTTTCCGCCATCGCGATCAGGCTGCGGTCGCTACCCTTCGGTCCCAGCAGCGAGATGCCCAGCGGCGCCCCCTCGCGCCCGGCCAGCGGCAGCGAGATCTGGGGGAAGCCGGACAGGCCGGCAATGCACAGCATCTGCACGGCGTTGTTGCGGTAGGCCTCCAGCGACGCCTCATCGGCGGAGCGCAGCGGAGCAATGTCGGGCATGGTGGGCAGCACCAGCACGCCATCATCGCCCAGCAGTGCGGTCAGGTGCTGGCGGAAGCGTTCGCGGAACTGGCTGGCCTGAACGAACTGGGCATCGGTCACTTCTTTGGACCATGCAAAGCGTTCCTTCACGCCGGGACCCAGCACGGGCGCGTAGCGCTCGATGAAAGCACCATCGGTCATCCAGGCCTCGTGACCCTGCACGTAGCGGAAGGCCCAGTACATGGCATCGAACGATTCCAGCACCAGGCCGGTGTCGGTGCTGGGGCCGAAGGTGCGTGCGATCTGCTGCAGCGCGCCGTCCCAGGCCGGGCGGACGGCGGGGGCGGTCAGGCCCCAGACGTCGGTGGGCGACAGCAGGCGGGGCGCGGCCGGCAGCGGGGCGGTGTCCGCCTCCAGCAGCACATCGGCCACGCGGGCAAAGGTGTGGGCATCGCGGGCGAACCAGCCGCAGGTGTCCAGGCTGTGGCACAGGGCCAGGGCCGATGCCAGGCTGACGCGGCCGTGCGTGGGGCGGATGCCGTACAGGCCGCAGTGGCTGGCCGGTGCGCGCACGGAGCCGCCGGTGTCGGTGCCCAGCGCAAAGTCGCACAGCCTGCTGGACACGGCCGAGGCCGAACCGGACGACGAGCCGCCGGTGATGCGATCGGGTGCTGCGCCGTTCAGGGGGGCGCCAAAGTGGGCGTTGTTGCCATTCATGGAGAAGGCCAGCTCGTCCGTCACCGTCTTGCCGGCCAGTGCGGCGCCGGCATCCAGCAGCTTCTGCACCGTGGGGGCGTTGGCGGTCTTGGTGCCCGACATGGCCAGCACCAGCGGGTTGCCGCCACTGGTGGGGTAGCCGGCTACGTCAAACAGGTCTTTGACACCGAAATACAGACCGCTCAGGGGGCCGGTGCCGGCGTGGGGCACGGGCACATCGGGGTAGGGAACAAAAGCGTGTGCAGGGTCGTTCAAGGGCATGGCAAGTCTCGTGGAAGGACAGGGGGGAATGGTGCTTGCGAGCAGGTGCTGCGAGCCGTGGTCTCCAGGGATTCACCTGCATGGCGCATGCAGAGCCCATAGGGACACGCACGGGGCAGCACCTGCGGCGTCAACGCGCGTCAGGCCGCCAGCAACTGGGGGGCCAGCGCGGCCGAGGCATCGGTGCGGATGCAGCGGGCCATGTGGCCAGGCGCCAGCGTGACCGGGCTGGGTACGGCCTGCAGGCAGGCATCCTGTGCCAGGCGGCAGCGTGGTGCAAAAGCGCATCCGGGTGGAATGGCGGTCAGGTCGGGCGGTGCGCCGCCAATGGTCTGCAGGGGCTGGCCACGTTCCATGGCCCCGTGCGAGCGGCTTTGCAGCAGTGCCATGGTGTAGGGGTGGCGCGGGCTGCGGATCAGCTGCTCGGCCGTGCCCTCTTCCACGATGCGGCCGGCGTACATCACGGCAATGCGGTCGGCCACTTCCACGGCGGCGCCGATGTCGTGCGTCACAAAGATCACACCCAGGCCCAGCTCGCGTTGCAGTTCGCGCAGCAGCAGCAGTACCTGGATCTGCACCGTGGCGTCCAGTGCGGTGGTGGGTTCGTCCGCGAGCAGCACCTGCGGATTGCAGGCCAGGGCCAGGGCAATCATGGCGCGCTGGCGCATGCCGCCCGACATCTCATGCGGGTAGGCCTTCAGGCGTTGTTCCGGGCTGGGAATGCTCACGCGCTGGAACAACTGCAGCGCGCGTTGCTCCGCTTCGGCCTTGCGCACGCCGGGTTCGTGGCGGCGGATGGCTTCCACAATCTGTGCGCCCACCGGATAGACCGGGTCCAGGGCCAGCAGCGGATCCTGAAAAATCATGGCGCAGGTCTTGCCGCGAAAGTCGTTCAGCGCCTTGCCCTGCAGGGCCAGCACATCGTGGCCGGCCACCTGCACCTTGCCCTTCATGGTGGTCTTGCGCTCGGGATGCAGGCGCAGCAGGGTGCGCAAGGTCACGCTCTTGCCGGAGCCCGATTCGCCGATCAGCGCTACGGCTTCGCCCGGACGCACGGACAGGCTCACGCCGCTGACGGCCTGCACCGGTTTCCTGCCGCCGGTGAACTGGATGTTCAGGTCTTCAATCGCCACCACAGGGGCGGTGGAGGGGGTGGGGGTGCTCATTGCGTGCCTTTCCATCAAGCAGCCAAAGGAATGCAGCCGGCCGCCGGGGCCAGCGGATGGCCGCTGCCGGGCTCGTGCACCAGGCAGCGCGCGCTGTGGTGCAGCTGCACCTGGGTGATGCCGGGCACCAGCTGCGCGCACACCGCATCGGCCTTGGGGCAGCGGGGGTGAAAGCGGCAGCCGCTGGGTGGGTTGATGGGATTGGGCGGATCGCCTGCCAGCGGCGCCTGCTGGGTGCGGTGGGCGGGGTCCATGCTGGGCACGGACGACAGCAGCGCCTTGGTGTAGGGGTGGGCAGGTTCGGCAAACAGCGCATCGGACGGGCCGATCTCCGCCACCTGGCCCAGGTACATCACCATCACGCGGTCGCTGATGTAGTGCACCACGCCCAGGTCGTGGCTGATGAAGACATAGGTCAGGCCGAATTCGCGCTTCAGCTCGGCCAGCAGGTTCAGCACCTGTGCTTCCACCGATTTGTCCAGGGCGGAGACGGCCTCGTCCAGGATCACCATGCGCGGCTGCAGTGCCAGCGCACGGGCGATGTTGATGCGCTGGCGCTGTCCGCCGGACAGCTCGTGCGGGTAGCGCTCGGCAAAGCGGGCCGGCGCCAGGCCCACGCGGTCCATCAGGTGGTGGGCGCGGGCCACGGCCTCCTTGCGCGACACCCCGTGCACCTGGGGGCCGAAGGCGATGGAGTCTTCGATGGTCAGCCGCGGGTTCAGCGAGGCATAGCTGTCCTGGAACACCATCTGCACCTGGCGGCGGAACTCCTTCAGCGGCAGGTCGCGGGAGCCCACGGTGCGGCCGTCAAAAATCAGTTCGCCCTTGGTGGGATCCATCAGGTGCATCAGCAGGCGTGCCGTGGTGGATTTGCCGCAGCCGGATTCACCGACCACGCCCAGGGTCTCGCCCTTGAGCACCTCAAAATCCACCCCGTCCACGGCGCGCACGGTGGCACCATTCTTCAGTGGGAAATGCTTGGTCAGGCCACGCACGGTGAGCAGGGGCTGGGCGGGGCCGCCCACATCGGGCATTGCTTGGGTCAAAGGCATGGCTTACCCCTTGTTGTCCATGGCGGAACGCAGGCCGTCGGACAGAAGATTGAACGAGATCGAGGTGATGAAGATCATCAGACCGGGCAGGGCCGCCACCCAGGGCTGGGTGTAGATGGCGGTGCGCAGCGTATTGAGCATTAGCCCCCATTCCGGCTCCGGCGGCTTCACGCCCAGGCCCAGGAACGACAGGCCGGAGGCCAGGATCATCGACACCGCAATCAGGCTGGTGGAATAGACAAAGATCGGCCCCAGCACATTGCCCAGCACATGCACGCGCACGATGGTGAACGGGTGGGCGCCGGTGGCGCGTGCGGCTTCCACGTAGTCGCGGTTGCGGGCCTGGGCGGTGACGCTTTCGGCCACCCGGGCAATCTGCGGAATGAACACGATGGTCAGCGACACCAGCGAGTTGAAGATGCCGGCGCCCAGCGCCCCGGACAGTGCAATCGCCAACAGCACCGAGGGGAAGGCGTAGAACACATCGATGGTGCGCATGATCACGGTGTTGGTGCGGCCCCCGGCGTAGCCCGCCAGGATGCCGATGCCGGCGCCGATCACAAAGGCCATCAGCACTGGGGTGATGCCCATGAACAGCGACAGGCGTGCACCCACCATCAGGCGCGACAGCAGGTCGCGGCCCAGCTCATCGCTGCCCAGCGGCAGGCCTTCGGTGCCGATGGGCTTGAGGCGCTTGAGCATGGAGGCGGCATAGGGATCGGAAGGGACGATCCACGGCGACAGAATGGCCACGATCACCAGCAGCAGGATGACGGCGGCCGCACCCATGGCGACCGGGTCGTGCAACAGGCGCTGCAGCACCGAAGACCAATAGCCGCGCGAGCGCTGCGCGGGCAGCGGCTGGACCTGGGCCGCTGCGTCGTTGGGGAGGGAAAGGCTGGTCATGGAACGGACTCCTCGAGGTGGCGGTCAGCGGGCGATGCGGGGGTCGAGCAGGGTCTGCACCACGTCGACGATGAGGTTCAGCAGCACGAAGAACACGGCCAGCACCAGGATGGAGCCCTGCAGCAGTGGCAAGTCCCGCTGGAAGATGGCCTGGTTCAGCAGAAAGCCGGTACCTGGCCAGGAGAACACGGTCTCGATCAGGATGGAGCCGCCCAGCAGATAGCCCAGCTGCAGGCCCATCACGGCCAGGGCGGTGGGGGCGGCGTTCTTCAGCACATGGCGGAAGATGCCGACGTGCGTCAGACCCTTGGCCTTGAGGCCGAGGATGAATTCCTGGTCCAGCAATTCCGCCACCAGCGCACGCACGGTGCGGGCGATGATGCCCAGCGGAATCACCGACATGGTGATGGCCGGCAGGATCATGAACTGCACATGCTCCCGGTCCCAGGCCCAGTCACCCGACCCGCCCGGTCCGGCGCCGGTGGCCGGCAGCCACATCAGCTGGGACGAGAAGATGATGACCATCACCATGCCCAGCCAGTAGTGGGGCACGCTCACGCCCAGCACCGACAGCATGGAGCAGGCGCGGTCCACCCAGGAATTGCGGAAGTAGCCGGCCACAAAGCCGAACAGGCTGCCCAGCACAAAGCCGATCAGCGTGGCCACCACGGCCAGGCGCAGGGTGTTGATCACGGCCGTCATCACCTCGCTGGCCACGGGGCGGCTGGTGGCGATGGACTGGCCCAGATCGCCTTGCAGCGCACGCCACACCCAGCGGGCAAACTGCTCGGGCAGCGGGCGGTTGAAGCCGTACAGCTCGCGCATCTGCGCCTGCAGTTCGGCCGAGGCATCGGCCGGCAGCACCGAGACCAGCGGATCGCCGGGCGCCAGGTGCACCAGCGCAAAGCACAGCAGGGCCACGCCCAGCATGATGGGGAGGGTGTAGAGAATGCGTCGCAGCAGGTAGGCAAGCATGGTGGGAGAGAGGTTCGTGGGAGGAAGCGGACCATGCGGGTTCGCACTGGCGGGTGGGTGGGTTTGGCACCCGCCCGCCACCGGCGTGGCCAGGGCCTGCGGCCCTGCCACCAACAGCGTGCGGCGGCGTCTGCGCGCCCGCTCGCACGCGCAGAACGGGCTTACTTCATCGTCATGGTGGCGATGTCGATGAACCAGCTTTGGGGCTGGACCACATTGCCCACCTTGGCCGACATGGCGCGCGGGCCGACGTCGTGGGCCACGAACAGGAACGGTGCCTCATCGACCACCAGGGTGTGCAGCTCGGCCAGGGCCTTGTCACGTTCTTTGGCATCGAAGGTGGTGCGCGCCTTGTCCACCACGGCATCCACCTGCTTGTTGCTGTAGAAGCCCCAGTTGTTGGACAGCGGCGGGAAGGCCTTGGTGCTGACGAAACGCACCATGGCGAAGAACGGGTCCATGGTGGCGGCGGTGATGTTGGTGGCGTTGCTCTTGTTGGCGCTGGCGTCCTTGGCGCCGATGCGCCAGCTGGAGAACAGCGTGTTCCACTCGACCACGTCGAATTCCACGTCAAAGAAGCACTGCTTGAGGTTCTGCTGGATGAATTCGTTCATCGGCAGCGGCTGCATCTGGCCCGAACCGGAGGCGGAGGTCTGGATCTTCACCTTGATGGGCTTGCTGGCGCTGTAGCCCGCCTGCTGCATCAAGGCCTGTGCCGCCTTCACGTCGTACTTGATCTGGAAGCTGGGCTTGCCGCGCCAGGGGTGGCCGGGCTCGAACATGCCGGTGGCCGGTTCCATCTGGCCATTGAGCAGCTGCTTCATGCTGGTGCGGTCCACGCACAGATTGGCGGCATGGCGCACGCGCTTGTCCAGCCAGGGCGAGCCTTCCACGAACGAGAACTGCCAGGGCCAGATGTGCGGCTGCAGGTTGGAATAGACCTTGAAGCCGCGGCCCTTGATGGCATCCAGCGCATCGGGAGCGGGGGCTTCGATCCAGTCCACCTGGCCGCTCATCAGGGCGGCGGTGCGGGAGTTGGCCTCGGGCAGGGGCAGCAGCACCACCTTGTCGATGGTGGGCGTGCGCTTGGGGTCCCAGTAGGCGGTGTTCTTCACCATTTCAAAGCGTTCGCGCGGCACAAAGCGCGCGCCCTTGAACGGGCCGGAACCGGAAGGATCGGCCGCAAACGCGGTCCATGCGGCCTTGCTGCGCTCGGCCTTGCCGGTGACCGAGGCGGGCACTGCTGCCAGCTTCTTGGCCCAGTGTGCGGGCGAGGCCATGAACAGATTGGTCAGGTTGATGGGCAGGAAGGCATCGGGTTCGGACGTGGTCAGTTCCACGGTCAGGTCGTCGATCTTGCGGGCGCTGCGCAGCGTGGGCATGCGCGATGCCGTCACACCCACCTGGGCGGGGTCGAACTGCTCGGCCTCCTTGTCCAGCACTTTCTTGACGTTCCACACCACCGCATCGGCGTTGAAGGAGCTGCCGTCGTGGAATTTGACGCCGGGGCGCAGCTTGAAGACCCACTTGGTCTTGTCCTTGGCATCCACTTCCCAGGACAGGGCCAGGCCGGGGATCATTTCGCTGGGCTTGTCGGTCTTGGTCAGATCCCACTGGGTCAGCGCGTCGTACAGCGGAATGCCGGTGAAGCGGTTGCCTTCGAAACCCTGGTCGGGCTGGCCGGAGGTGCGGGGTATGTCCCCCGCCGTCATGGCAATGCGCAAGACTTTTTCTTGCGCCATGGCGGTGGTGGCAGCGGCACCGCCCAGGGTCATGGCGACAGCGAGGGCCATGGTTTTGAGCGCGGGGCGGGAAACGGAGAAACCGGAAGACGAGCGCATCGGAGACCTTTCCAAATTGGTGGGAGACAAGGCCTGCAATGCAAGTGCCGTGCCATCACGCAGCTATCGAATATCGATACGTGATGCGGTGTGTTCGATGCGTGTTGGCACGGTTTATGCGAATTTCAGGCTTTCTATCGAGGAGTCCTGCGAATGAGCACGCCTGCAAATCCCCTGCGTATTGATGCCGACCGCCTGTGGCAGTCACTGATGGATCTGGCCCGGATCGGAGCCACCCCCAAAGGAGGGGTGTGCCGCATCGCCCTGACCGACGAAGACAAGGCCGGCCGTGACCAGGTGGTGCAGTGGTTTCAGGAGGCCGGCCTGGCGGTGCGCATCGATGAAGTGGGCAATGTCTTCGGCCGCCGTGCCGGCACCGATCCGCAGGCCCGTGCCGTGGCCACGGGCAGCCACATCGACACCCAGCCGACCGGTGGCAAGTTCGACGGCAACTACGGGGTGATGGCCGGCCTGGAAGTGGTGCGCACCTTGAATGCCCAGGGCATCCAGACCGTGGCACCGCTGGAAGTGGCGTTCTGGACCAATGAGGAAGGCACGCGCTTCACCCCGGTGATGATGGGTTCCGGTGCATTTGCCGGTGTTTTTGGTGCGGAAGACATCTGCTCGCAACAAGATGGTGCAGGCATCACCGTGGGGGCCGAGCTGGAACGCATCGGCTACCGCGGCACAGTGGCCTGCGGCGATGTGCCCGGCGGCCCGTTTGCCGCCTACTTTGAAGCGCACATCGAACAAGGTCCGGTGCTGGAGGCCTACGACAAACCGATTGGCGTGGTCAGCGGCGCCCTGGGCCAGCAGTGGTACGACGTGACGGTGACCGGCATGGACGCACACGCCGGCCCCACGCCCATGGATCTGCGCCATGACGCCATGCTGGCCGCCGCCCGCATGATGGACGCCGTGAACCGCATTGCACTGGACGAAGCCCCGCATGGCCGGGGCACCGTGGGCCATGTGCAGGTGCTGCCCAACTCCCGCAATGTGATTCCCGGCCAGGTGAAGTTCACCGTGGATTTCCGCAACCTGTCGCAGGACGGTCTGGATCGCATGGACCTGGGCATGCGCACGCAGTTTGCACAGCTGGCGGCGCAATGCCAGTGCTCGGTGGCGCTGGAGCAGGTGGTGAAGTTCGAACCCTGCGTGTTCCACGCCGACTGCGTGGCCAGCGTGCGCCATGCCGCCGAGCAGCTGGGCTATGCACACATGGATGTGGTCAGCGGAGCCGGCCACGACGCCGTGTATGTGCACGGCGTATCGCCCACCGGCATGATCTTCGTGCCCTGCAAGGACGGCATCAGCCACAACGAGATCGAAGACGCCAAGGCCGAGCATCTGGCCGCCGGCTGCAATGTGCTGCTGCACGCCATGCTGGAGCGTGCCGGCATCGCCTGACGGGTGTGTGCAGGGGTTGGCACCCAATTTGCACACGGCGTGTGCACAGGGCCGCTGGCCCGTGCAAAGGAGTGCGCATGCCGCAGTGGCTGGTGGTCAACCCCAATACCTCGGAAACGGTCACCCAGGCCCTGGTCCATCACCTGTCGGTGGACACGCCGCGACGGCGCTGGCATGGGGTGACGGCGGCGTTTGGTGCGCCCTATATCGCCGATGAGCGCAGCTACTGCATTGCCGGCCATGCCGTGCTGGATGCCTGGGAACGTGCCCAGGCCGCGGCCCCGCCGCAGGGCTATGCGGGGGTGCTGGTGGGGTGCTTTGGCGACCCGGGGCTGGAGGCGCTGCGGTCCACCACTCCGGTGCCGGTGCGCGGGCTGGCGGAAGCTTCGCTGCAGGCGCTCTGGGCGCAAGGGCCGCAGCGCGTTGCCATCGTCACCGGCGGGGCGGCATGGAAGCCCATGCTGCAGCGCTGGAGCCGTGCCCAAGGCCATGCCCTGGCGCCGGACGCCCATGGGGTCGGCATCACCGACATCCATGTGCTGCCGGGCTCCGGTGCGCAGCTGATGCAGTCGCCGGAGCAGGCTGCGCAGGCCCTGGCTGCGGCCTGCACCCAGGCACTGGATGTGCCCGGGACCGATGCCGTGCTGATCGGTGGCGCGGGCCTGGCCGGCATGGGTGCG
Source organism: Comamonas terrigena NBRC 13299 (assembly GCF_006740045.1). Taxonomy (NCBI): domain Bacteria; kingdom Pseudomonadati; phylum Pseudomonadota; class Betaproteobacteria; order Burkholderiales; family Comamonadaceae; genus Comamonas; species Comamonas terrigena. Next base: position 4,621,125 of record NZ_AP019749.1, on the reverse strand, counting down.
CGGGTGCGGGCCTTGGGCGGCGCACCGGTGTGGGACTGTGTGGAATTGGTGCGCGACGCCTGGGCACTGCAAAGCGCCTAGGCGGCCCGCGCTGCGGCGCTATTCCGCGGCCGCAAACTGCTTGAGCACCGGGGTCCAGCTCTTGAGCATGTCCTGGATGTAGGCGCTGTAGCTGGGCGCGTCCTTGTAGTCGAGCTTGAGGCCGAACTGGTCGGCACAGTTCTCGAACTCGGGCGACTGGCCGGCGATGTGGAAGGCATCCTGCAGCTTCTTCACGGTGGCCGGCTGCATCCTGGCCGGGCCCAGCACGCCCAGGGTGCTGGGTGCGACCAGGTTGTACCCCAGCTCCTTGAGTGAGGGCGCATCGAAGCCCTTGACGCGGTCTTCGGTGAACACGGCCAGCAGGCGCAGGCGGCCGTCGCGCACATAAGGCACCCATTCGGCCGTCTGGGCCATGAAATCCACATCGCCCCGCATCAGTGCGGTGATGGCTTCCGGGCCGCTCTTGTACGGTGCATGCACCCAGTCCACCGCCACCTGCTTGGCCAGGCGCTCGGCCGTCAGGTGCTGGGGCGTGCCAATGCCGGCAGTGCTGTAGCTCAGCGTCTTGGCGCTGGATTTGGAGGCCTTGATCAGATCGGCCAGGGTTTTGTGCGGCGAATCGGCGCGCACCAGAATGCCAGCCTGGTACTGCGCCACCATGGCCACGGGCGTGAAATCGCGCACCACGTCATACGCCACCTTGGGCATCAGCACCTGGTTCAGCACGCCGGCTGAGGACAGGGCGGTGAGCACATAGCCGTCGGGCTTCTGGCGCGCGCCGTGGCTCAGCGACAACGTGGTGCCGGCGCCGGGCTTGTTGTCCACGATCACCGTCTGGCCCAGCTGTTTGCCCACGTTCATGGCCAGTACGCGGTTGCAGACATCGGTGCCGCCGCCGGCGCCATAACCCACCACCAGCGTGATCGGGCTGGCAGGGTATTCGGCCGCGCCAGCGCCCAGACTCAGGGTGCAGAGCAGGGGCAGCAGTGCCAGGGAGGAAGTCGTTGTGCGGTGCATCACGGTAGGTCTCCTGTGGGTGAATCCGGCAAGAGCACGCGGGGTGTTGCAGGCATTCTTCACAGGCGTTGCGTGCGGTGCATGGATGTTTCTACCGTGCTGCTGTTGCCTAGGCGACGCTGGCACCGCAGTGCCATGGCAGGGCTCAGGTGGGCGGCACCAGGCGGGAAATGGCCCGTGCGCACTCGATCACCAGCGGGGCGAGCTGGCGTTCCGCATCGGCCATGCTCCAGCGGCTGGTGGGAGGCGCCACATGCACGGCACCCACCGCCTCCCCCCGGGTGTTGAAGACCGGCGCGGCAATGCCCATGTCGCCGATGAAGAGCTCTTCGCAGTTGGTGGCGTAGCCGGTCTCGACGCAGCGCTGCAGCTGGGCCATCAAGGGCTCCACCTGCGTCAGGGTGGTGCGCGTGCGCGCGGGCCGTACTGCCTGCTCCAACAGGGTGCGGGCCTGGGCCGTCGGCAGCTGGCTCAGGTAGGCACGGCCGCAGCTGCTGGCGTACATGGGGATCTGTGTGCCCACCGGTGTCAGCATCGGGATGTGCTGGGTGGTCAGCACCTGGGCCAGGTAGACCATGTGGGTGTCGGTCGGTTCGGTCAGCGTGGCGGTCTCGCCGCTGGCGCGTGCCAGCTGCGCCAGGTAGGTGTGGGCGGCGCTGATCATGGGGTGGGCGTCCAGGTAGTTGAAGCCGAGCTCCACCACGCGGGGCAGCAGCAGAAAGCGCCGGGTGCTGGGGTGCTTGCCGATGTAGCCCAGAGTCTGCAGCGTATGCACCGAGCGCTGGGCCGAGGCCTTGCTCATGCCGGTGCGCTGTGCCACCTCGGCCAGTGTCAGGCTGCGGTGCGCACCATTGAAGGCGCTCAGCACCTGCAGGCCCTTGGCAAGCGACTGGTTGAACAGGCCGTCGGAGGAAGGGGCAGCGTCGCGGGGTGGCATGGTCAGGGCGGTGGTGGCAATGCCGGAGGCCTCGCAAGAACTGCACCAATCCGGGCTGCGGTCGTTCACGGCGCGGGTGCTTGCAAGACGCTGTGCAGTGCGGCGAATGCTGCACACAAAAAAGCCCCGCCGAAGCGGGGCATGTGGAGACAGACGGAAAAGCCTTTTCAGCGGCTGCTGGGGAAGCTGAATACCGCCCCTTCGCGCACGCCGGCGCTGGGCCAGCGCTGGGTGATGGTCTTGCGCTTGGTGTAGAAGCGCACGGCATCGGGACCGTAGGCGTGCAGGTCGCCGAACAGCGAGCGCTTCCAGCCGCCGAACGAGTGGTAGGCCACGGGCACGGGCAGGGGCACGTTCACGCCCACCATGCCGACCTGGATGTGGTCGGTGAAATAGCGGGCTGCTTCCCCGTCGCGGGTGAAGATGCAGGTGCCGTTGCCGTATTCGTGGTCGTCGATCAGCTGCATGGCTTGCTGCAGCGTCTGCACGCGCACCACCCCCAGCACTGGGCCGAAGATTTCTTCCTGGTAGATCTTCATGCCGGGCTGCACATGGTCGAACAGGCAGGCGCCCAGGAAATAGCCTTCCTCATGGCCGGCCACCTTCACGCTGCGGCCGTCGACCACCAGCGTAGCCCCTTCGGCCACGCCGCTGTCGACATAGGCTTTCACCTTCTCGAAATGGGGCTTGGTCACCAGCGGGCCCATGTCGTTGCTGTTGTCGGTGCCGGGGCCGACCTTCATCTTGGCGATTTCGGTCTTCAGGCCGGCGATCACCGCGTCGCCCACTGCATCACCCACGGCCACCAGCAGCGGGATGGCCATGCAGCGCTCGCCGCAGCTGCCGTAGGCCGCACCCATCAGCGCGCTGACGGCGTTGTCCACGTCGGCGTCGGGCATCAGGATGGCGTGGTTCTTGGCGCCGCCCAGGGCCTGCACGCGCTTGCCGTGCTTGCAGCCTTCGGCGTAGATGTATTCCGCAATGGGGGTGGAGCCCACAAAGCTCACGGCCTTGACGCGCGGGTCCTGCAGCAGCGTGTCCACGGCGGTCTTGTCGCCGTTGACCACGTTCAGCACGCCGGGGGGCAGGCCGGCTTCCAGTGCCAGCTGGGCGATGAACAAGGTGCTGCTGGGATCGCGCTCGGAGGGCTTGAGCACAAAGGTGTTGCCGCAGGCCACGGCCATGGGCCACATCCACAGCGGCACCATGGCGGGGAAGTTGAAGGGGGTGATGCCGGCCGTCACGCCCAGGGCCTGGAATTCGCTCCAGCTGTCGATGCCGGGGCCCACGTTGCGGCTGTGTTCGCCCTTGAGCAGCTCGGGGGCGTAGCTGGCGTATTCCACGTTCTCGATGCCGCGTTGCAGCTCGCCATGCGCGTCGGCCAGCACCTTGCCGTGTTCGGCGGTGATCAGCGCGGCAATCTGGTCGGCGTTCTGCTCCAGCAGCACCTTGAGCTTGGCCATCACGCGGGCGCGCTTGAGTGGCGGGGTGTTGCGCCAGGCCGGGAAGGCCTTTTCGGCCGAGGCAATGGCCGCTTCCACCGTGGTCTTGCTGGCCAGCGCCACGTTCAGCGTGCTCTGGCCGGTGGCGGGGTTGAACACCGGCTGGGTGCGTTCGGTGTCGGGGACGATCTGGCCGTCGATCAGGTGGCCGACGGTGGCGGTGATGGCGGAGTCCTTGTGCATGGGCTTGGTGCTCAATGGGCTGCAGCGCAATCTGGGTGCGCTGCAGCAGCTATGGTTTCAGGAATGTGCGGCAGTATCTGCACGCACGTCAACGGAGGCCAGCGCCTGCGGGACACAGGCGCTGTCACGGCCGGACTTACGCCGTGGCCTGCAAGGTGTCGCCCAGGGCGCTGACCAGGCGGTCGATCTCGGCCTCGGTGCTGATGAAGGGCGGGGCCAGCTGGATGGTGTCCGCGCCATAGCGCACGTAGAAGCCTTTTTCCCACATCGCCATCGCGATCTCGTAGGGGCGCTTGGCGGGTTCGCCCGGCAGCGGGGCGATGGTGAAGCCGGCCGCCAGACCGAAGTTGCGGATGTCGGCCACATGCTTGGTGCCCTTCAGGCTGTGCACGGCCGCTTCGAACGTGGGGGCCAGTGCCTTGACGCGGGCGGGCAGGTCTTCTTTTTGCAGGATGTCCAGCGCGGCCAGGCCGGCGGCACAGGCCACGGGGTGGGCCGAGTAGGTGTAGCCGTGGGCAAACTCCAGCATGTACTCGGGGCCGCCGGCGGCCATGAAGGTGTCGTAGATGTCCTTGCTGGCCACGCAACCGCCCAGGGGCTGGGCGCCGTTGGTGACCTGCTTGGCGAAGTTCAGGATGTCGGGGGTGACGCCGAACACTTCCGAACCCGTCCAGCCGCCGCAGCGGCCGAAGCCGGTGATGACTTCGTCGAAGATCAGCAGGATGTTGTTCTGAGTGCAGATTTCACGCAGGCGCTGCAGATAGCCTGCGGGCGGAATCACCACGCCGGCCGAGCCGGAGAAGGGCTCGACGATCACGGCGGCAATGGTGCTGGCGTCGTGCAGGGCGATCACGTCCAGCAGGCGGTCGGCCAGCGCGCGGCCGTCGATGTCGGGCATGCCTTTGTAGAACGAGCCGGTGGCAGGCTGGGTGTGGGGCAGGTGGTCGGCTTCGATGCCCTGGCCGAACATCTTGCGGTTGCCCGACAGGCCGCCCACCGAGATGCCGCCGTAGTTCACCCCGTGGTAGCCCTTTTCGCGCCCGATCAGGCGGGTCTTGCCGGCCTGGCCCTTGGTGCGCCAGTAGGCGCGCGCCATCTTCAGCGAGGTGTCCGCGGCTTCCGAGCCCGAGCCGGTGAAGAACACATAGTCCAGGCCGTCGGGTGTCAGTTCCTTGATCTTGTTGGCCAGCGCGAAGGCAGCGGGGTGGCCGAACTGGAAGGCGGGCGCGTAGTCCAGATTCAGCGCGGCCTTGCCCACGGCTTCGGCGATTTCCTTGCGGCCATGGCCCAGGCCCGAACACCACAGGCCCGACAGACCGTCAAAAATCTTGCGGCCGGCGCTGTCGTGCAGGTAGGCGCCCTGTGCACCCACGACCATGCGCGGATTGGCCTTGAAGTTGCGGTTGCCGGTGAACGGCATCCAGTGCGCGTCCAGCCAGGCGGCATCCATGCGGGTGGCGGTGGCAGCGGGTTGGGTGATGTCGGCAAAGTCCATGGGAGGCTCCAGGCAGGGGGATCGGTATGCAATCCATTGTTGGAGCGGTCCACGTTTTCTTGAATAGCCGTAAACCCATGTTTACTTGTGAAATAGCGCAAGTAATGGGCCTGCGCATTCCGCAGGCAGCGGGGTGGCCCGGGGTCTGTCTGCCGCGCCTAGCGGCGCTGTTCCATGGCCAGGCGCACCGCCAGCCCGGCCAGCACCGTGCCCATGACCCATTTCTGGGCGCGCAGCCAGTGCGGGTTGTCCTTGAACCAGATCGCAATGCGTGCGGCAAACAGCGTGATCAACAGGTTGACGCTGAAGCTGGTGGTGATCTGGACCATGCCCAGCGTCACGCTCTGCCAGAACACCGGGCCATGCTCGGCGCTGACGAACTGCGGGAAGATGGATAGATAGAAGATTGCCACCTTGGGGTTGAGGATGCTGGTGAACAGGCCCATGGCAAACAGCCTGCGCGGCGACTCGGGCGGCAGCGTGGTGGTCTGCTCGAAGGGCGAGGCGCCGCCCGGGCGCAGCGCCTGCCAGGCCATCCACAGCAGGTAGGCGGCGCCGGCCCACTTCAGTGCCTCGAACGCCATGGGCACGGCCATGAACAGGGCGGTGACCCCCAGGCTGGCGGCCAGCATGTGCACAAAAAAGCCCAGCACCACACCGGCCAGCGACGTCACGCCGGCCGTGCGCCCCTGGCAGATGGAGCGCGAGATCAGGTACAGCATGTTCGGGCCGGGCGTGAGCACCAGCAGCAGGGAGGCGCCGGCAAACACCAGCAGATCGTGGACAGGAATCATGGCGGGCAGCAGGAGGGCAGGGCGCACGGCGTGCGCTGGAGCCGATTACACCAGCGCTGCGGCGGCCCTGCTGTAACGGATGCGCAAGGCCTGCCCCAGGGCGAGAGCACATGGCCTGGTGGCGGGGGGAGGTCGCCGTCTAGGCCGCTGGTGCAAAACTTGCTCTAATGCTTGCCATGACGTCACGGCCTGCTCGCATTTCTGCACCCGTTTCCGCTGCCGCCCCCACGGGCGCTCCCGTGCCCGCGTCCATGGCCCGTGCCCGCGCGGTGCTGGGCCAGCTCAGCGATATGGACCTGCGCCTGCTGCGCATTTTCAAGAGTGTGGTGGAGTGCGGCGGCATGTCGGCCGCCGAACTGGAGCTGAACATCAGCGCCTCCACCCTCAGCCGCCACATGAAAGACCTGGAAGAACGGCTGGGCCTGGTGCTGTGCCGGCGCGGGCGTGCCGGGTTCGCCACCACCGCTGAAGGGCTGAAGGTGTATGAGGCCACGCTGCAGTTGCTGGGCGGCGTGGACCTGTTCCGCAGCCAGATCGACGACATCCACGACCGCATGGGCGGCAACCTGGAGGTGGCGGTGTTCGACAAGACCGTCACCAACCCGGCGGCCCACCTGGACGCCGCCATCCGTGCCTTCCACCGCCAGGCGCCCGAAGTGAATCTGCAGCTGCATGTCAGCAGCATCAACACCATCGAACGCGGGCTGATGGACGGGCGCTTTCAGGTGGGCATCATTCCGGCGCACCGGGCCTCGGCCAGCCTGGTCTACCGCGACCTGTTTGCCGAACACATGCAGCTGTACTGCGCCGCCGGCCACCCGCTGTATGGCGCCCACCATGGCGATCTGGACTGGGAGGGGCTGCGCCACTACCCGTTTGCGGGGCTGGGCGAGCATTCCCCGAACATGGAGCTGAGCCACCGTGCGCACCTGCCGCGCAAGGCCACAGGCTTTGACCAGGAGGCAATTGCCACGCTGATCCTGTCGGGCTGCTACCTGGGCTTTCTACCCGACCATTACGCCCAGGCGCTGGAAGCGGCAGGCCGCCTGCAGGCGGTGGCGCCGGCGCGCTTTCACTACGACTGCCAGTTTGTGGCGATGTGGCGGCTTTCGCCCCAGCCCAGCCGTGCGGCCCAGGCCTTCATCGACTGTCTGGTGGCCGCCCATGGTGGGGAGGGCGCGGCATAGCGCTGCTGCACCCTGTCTGCGCGGCAGCGGAAGGCTTGTCCACAGAAGGACACAGTTTCTACAGGTCTGCGCACAGGCTTGTGCCCAGCTTTATCCACAGGCTGCAGGGGGCGGCGCCATGCCTTCGTTCACCCTGGGGCAGGGGTGTCCGAGATCACCTGGGCGGTGGTGCAGCATCCAGCAGGCTGGCCACCAGCGAAGCAAAAAAAAGCCGCCCCAGGGGGCGGCCATAAAGTAGCCCTGAAAGAGCCACAAGGAAACAAAACTGCCAGCCAACGGAAAAACCGTGCGGACGCCGCCAGTGTGGCGGCCCGCCATGACAGCGGTGTGACGAACGGTAGACCCTGCACGGCGGAAAAAATTCCCTGCGGTGGCGGTTTTTTCGCGCAAACGGCAGAAATGACCGAAATGGCCGGAAACCAACGGAGAAATCCCATGGTACAGGGGGCATCCACCGCTCTGCCACAGCTTGTGCACACCATCAGGCGGGTTTCATGGTGCTTGTCCACAGTTTGTCCCGAGGTGTAGTCTGCCGCAGGCCGGTGCCGCCGGGCTGGCCGAAATGGCGCCGCCGTGGCATGCTTTCGCCATCTTGATCTTGCTTCATCACTTCGGTAGGAGAGCGGCATGAGCGCCATCGCATCCATTGCCCAGTCCGGCTTGCAGGCAGCACAGCAGCGCTTGAACGCCTCGGCCCACAACGTGGCCAACCAGCAGACGGAAGGTTTCCGCCGCCAGCAGGTGGCGCAGCAGGCCGTGCCCGAAGGTGGGGTGACGGCGCAGACTGTGCGCGGCCAGCAAGGCGTGGCGCTGGAGCAGGAAGCCGTCGAACAGATCAGCGCCAGTTACGCCTATCTGGCCAATCTGCAGGTGCTGCGCACCAACGACCGCATGCAAGGCGCCCTGCTGGACGAACGCGCCTGAGCGGCGTTTAAGGCACGGCAAGCCCGCCCGGTGTCCCTGCCCGGCGGGCTTTTGCATGCCTGCCCGCAGGCCGCCTGCGTCACAGCGCGCAGGCCCAGTGCGCCAGGCGCTGCGTCAGCCAATGGCGAAACTGGGTGCGGATGGCGTGGGACATGGCGACTCCGATCGTGGACAGCGGGCTCAGGCGGCGGAAACGGTCTGCTGCAGGCGCAGGGCGCGGCGTTCCCACAGCTTTTCGTGCAGGTAGAAGAAGATCATCTGTACGGTGGGCTCCAGCAGGCTCAGCGTCAGGGCCTGGATCCAGCTGCCGGTGACGGTGTAGGCCACCATCGACGCCACGCCGATGTGCAGCAGGTAGTAGCTGCCGGTCTTGACCAGGGTGCGTGCCCGGAACGCCGTGGTCCGTTCCCAGGCCTTGTCATGAAAAAAGAAGGCCACCGCCTGTACCGTGGGCTCCAGCAGGCTCAGCGCCAGCGCGGTGTGCAGGCTGCCGGTGACGGCATAGGCGACCGCTGCGGCCACCACGATGTGCACCAGATAGTAGCTGGCGGTCTTGCGCAAGCTGGTCTGGTGGTGGTCGATCAAACGGTGGATACAGGTCATGGCGGTGTCGGCAAAGAGGGGAAAAGGCACGCGGTCCGCATCACCAGCGAACCGTGTGGTCATGGTAGGGCACCATCAAATATAAATCCAATCAAAATGCTATAAATGATTGATTGAAGCTATCAATTGCCCGCCGGCATGGCCTTGGACCGAATGGGGTGTGCGGGAATTTGTGAAACTTTGTGCAGCAACCGGTCCGGGCATGTCAGCATGGGCCTGCTTGCAGTGCAATGGCCTCTGGCCATCTTCGCCGGCCATCGCCACCGTTTTCTGGACGAACCACAGCCTCTGCTGCCTTCATCGTGATCTTGGACCTGTTTTTCATGCACGGCGAGGGCTTTTCCCCTCCGCTGTGGACCTGGATGGACCCGCTGCTGGTGGCGGTTTCGGTGGCGATTGCGGTGCTGTCGTCCATGATGGCGCTGCAGATGGCCGTCATGGCGCGCCGCAGCCAGCACCGCTGGGCGCGCACCACCGCGCTGAGTACCGGTGCCCTGGCCATGGGGGGCGGCATCTGGAGCATGCATTTCGTCGGCATGCTGGCCTATCTGCCCTGTGCCCAGAATGACTTCGATCCCTGGATCACGCTGCTGTCCACCTTGCCGGCGCTGCTGGCCTCATGGCTGGCGCTGCGCGTGATGATGCGCGAAGCGATCTCCGTACGCCGGCTGTGGCTGTCGGCCGTGCTGATGGGCGTGGCCATCGGCAGCATGCATTTCATCGGCATGGCCGCGTCCAGCCTGCGCGACATCATGCGCTACGCGCCCCTGGGTGTGTTCCTGGCGGTGGCGGTGAGCGTGCTGCTGGCTGCAGCCGCGCTGGCCGTGCGCTTTCGCCTGGCATACAGCGGCCGGCGTCTGTGGCCCACGCTGCTGGGCGGCTCCATCATGGGCTGTGCCATTGCCGGCATGCACTACACGGCCATGGGGGCCATTCGCTACACCGATCCGCTGCCGGCGCAGGCCACGGCCGACTCCGGCACCCATCTGGGCCTGGTGGCCGGACTGAGCGGCTTTGTGCTGCTGCTCAGCCTGCTGGTCATCGCGCTGAATGTGGGCCTGCGCTACCGCCAGTTCTTCCATGACATCAAACGCAGCGAATCCCGCCTGCGCGCCGTGGTGGATACGGCGGTAGACGCCATCATCATGATCGAAGGCAATGGCCTGATCAGCTCCTTCAACGGGGCGGCAGAGCGCCTGCTGGGCTGGACGGCGCAGGAGGTGATCGGCAAGAACGTCAGCATGCTGATGCCCCAGCCCATGCAGCGCGAGCACGACAACTACCTGCGCCGCCACATCGATACCGGCCACTCCAGCATCATTGGCGTGGGCCGCGAGGTGACGGCCCTGCACAAGGACGGCTCTCTGGTCGACGTGCGCCTGGCCCTGGGGCGCGTCCCGCTGCCTGGCATGCCGCTGTTCGTGGGTTTTCTGACCGATATCCGCAGCCGCAAGCAGATGGAGGAAGCCGTGCGCCGCAGCGAAAAGCAGCACCGCACGCTGATCAGCAATCTGCCGGGGGTGACCTTCCGCCGCCAGCTGGGCGAGGCCGGCTCACCGCTGTTTCTGGGCGGTGCGGTGGAGTCCCTGTCGGGCTGGCCGGCCGAAGACTTCCTGGACCAGCGCATCCGTTTCACCGACATCGTGCACCCTGACGATGCCCAGGCGTTCTGGCACCAGGTGAACGATGCGCTGGCGCGCAGTGAGCCCTACACGGTGGAGTACCGCATCCTGCACCGCGATGGCGGCGTGCGCTGGGTGACCGAGAGCGCGCGTGGCATCTATGGCGCCGATGGCGTGCTGCAGTATGTCGACGGCGTGCTGATGGACAACACCGCGCTCAAGACCCGCAATGCCGAGTTCGAAGGCACGATGAATGCCATCAACAGCGCGTTGGCCGTGGTGGAGTATGACCTGGCGGGCCGCATCACGGCCGTCAACGACAACTTCTGCCAGCTGTTTGGCTACAGCGCCGAGGAGGTGGTGGGCAAGTTCCACCGCCTGCTGTGCCCGCCTGAGCATGTGGCCGACGCCAGCTACATGCAGCTGTGGGGCCAGCTGCGCAGCGGCAAGCCGGATGCCGGCGAGTACCAGCATGTGGGCCAGGGCGGGCGCCTGCTGTGGGTGCAGAGCAGCTACAACCCCATCCTCGATGCAGGGGGGCAGCCGTCCAAGATCGTGCAGCTGATCACCGACCTGACGGGGCGGCGCAAGATGGAGCAGGAACTGCTCTTGGCCAAGGAGCATGCCGAAGCCGCGGCCGCGGCGCGCAGCACATTCCTGGCCAATATGAGCCATGAGATCCGCACGCCCATGAATGCCATCATCGGCTTTACCGAGGCGCTGCTGGACACGCCGCTGCAACCCCAGCAGTCGCGCTATCTGAGCACGGTGCACTACTCGGCGCGCTCCATGCTGCGGCTGCTCAACGACATTCTGGACACAGCCAAGCTGGACAAGGGGGCGGTGCTGCTGGAGCAGGCGTCTTTCAGCCCGCGCGAACTGTGCGAGCAGATCCTGGCGTCGCTGCGCATCAATGCCGACAGGAAGAAGCTGTTCCTGCGGCTCGATTTCGACCGCGAGGTACCGCACTATCTGGTGGGCGACGCGCTGCGTGTGCAGCAGATCCTGGTGAACCTGGTGGGCAATGCCATCAAGTTCACGGAGAGCGGCGGCGTGACCGTGCTGGTGGACTATCTGGACGGCCGGTTGTGCATGGCGGTGCAGGACACCGGCATCGGTATTGCGCCGGAGCAGATCCGCCGCATCTTTGACCCTTTCGCCCAGGCGGATGCCTCGACCACCCGCCAGTACGGCGGCACCGGGCTGGGCACCACCATCTCGCGCCAGCTGGCAGAACTGATGGGCGGCCGCATCGAAGTCGAAAGCACCCTGGGCCAGGGCAGCAGCTTCCGTGTGATCCTTCCGTTGCCGCCGGGCCAGCATGTGGATGTGCAAAGTGCACGCAGCTATGGCGAACTGCCTTCGCTGCGGGTGCTGGCGGCCGATGATGTGCCGGAAAACCTGGAGCTGCTGGACATACACCTGCGCAAGTCCCACCACCGGGTGACCCTGGCCGGTGATGGCCGCGAAGCCGTGGCGCTGTTCCAGCAGAACGCTTACGACCTGGTGCTGATGGACCTGCAGATGCCGGGCATGGACGGGCTGGAGGCCGCGCGCGCCATCCGTGCCTGGGAGGTGGCGCAGCAGCGCACTCCGGTGCCCATCGTGGCGCTGTCGGCCAGCGTGCTGGAAGAAGACCGCCGCGCCGCCGCTGCGGCCGGCATGGACGGCTTTGCCGCCAAGCCGCTGGAGCTGCCCAAGCTGTATGCCGAAATGACCCGGGTGCTGAAGCTCGATGCCCAGCTGAAGGCGGCCGTCCCTGCCACCAGCAGCCAGCAGCGAGAAGCCATGGCCAACACCCATGTGATCGACTGGCCAGCCGGCTTGCAGCGCTGGGGCAGCATGGACAGCCTGCTGCGTGCCCTGCGCCGTTTTGCCAAGGACCAGCCGGGCCAGGCGCTGCGCCTGCAGTCGCTGCGCGATGCCGAAGACTGGGTCGAGCTGGCCGCCGCCGCCCACCGCATGCGTGGCGCTGCGGGCAATCTGGCGCTGAACACGCTCTACACCATGGCCGCCACGCTGGAAGGCGCGGCCCGCAGCCGCGATGTGGCCCTGGCAGACCGTCAGCTGCGCGATCTGCCACCGGCGCTGGCGCACCTGGACGGCCTGCTGGCGCAGCAGGACACCGCGGCCGCACCCGCGGCCCCGGTGCAAGCCGCTGCCGACGTGCCGGCCGCGCAGCTGCAGTACTGGCTGGATGAAACCATTGCCGCGCTGCAAGGCGGCGAGCTGGCCTCGGATGCGCTGGATGCGCTGCAGCAGCATGCGTCGTCCCTCGACATCCAGCCGCTGCAGGAAGCCGTGGACGCGTTTGATTTTGACCGTGCGCTGGAATGCGCCCATGCCCTGAAGAAACAATGGACACTCGCGTAGCCCCCCGGCCTGCGGCCCCGCAGGCCCCCACCGACCAGCGCAAGCGCCTGCTGGTGGTGGACGATGAACCCACCAATCTGCATGTGCTGCGCCAGGTGCTGCAGGACGAGTACCGGCTGCTGTTTGCCACCGATGGCGCCAAGGCGCTGCAACTGGCGCAGCAAAAGCCCGATCTGATCCTGCTGGACGTGATGATGCCGGGCATGGATGGCTACACCGTCTGCGAGCAGCTCAAGGCCGATGCGCGCACGGCGGCCATCCCGGTGATCTTTGTCAGTGCCCTGTCCGACAGTGCGGACGAGGAGCGTGGCTTTGCCCTGGGCGCGGTGGACTACATTGTCAAGCCGGTGCGTGCGCCCGTGGTGCGCGCCCGGGTGCGCACCCATCTGTCCCTGGTGCGAGCGGAAGAGCTGCACGCCTCGCGGCTGCAGATCGTGCAGCGCCTGGGCCGTGCGGCCGAGTACAAGGACAACGAGACCGGCAAGCATGTGATCCGCATGAGCCTGTATGCCAGGGCCCTGGCCCAGGCGCTGGGCTGCGGGCCGGACTGGGTGGACGATCTGTTCAACGCGGCGCCCATGCACGATGTGGGCAAGATCGGCATTCCCGATGCGGTGCTGCTCAAGCCCGGCGCGCTGGACGAACGGGAATGGGCCATCATGCGCACCCACCCGCAGGTGGGCGCCGAAATCATTGGCGAGCATGCGTTTCCCATGCTGCAGATGGCACGCACCATCGCCCTGACCCACCACGAAAAATGGGACGGTTCCGGCTACCCGCAGGGGCTGGCGGGCCTGGCGATTCCGCTGGAGGCGCGCATTGTGGCGGTGGCCGATGTGTTCGATGCGCTGACCACGGTGCGCCCCTACAAGGCGGCCTGGAGCGTGGACGATGCCCTGGCCTATCTGCAGGAACAGTCAGGCCGCCATTTCGACCCGGCGCTGGTGGCGCAGTTCATGACGCTGCGCCCCGTGATCGAGGAAGTGCGCATCCAGTGGGGCGATTGAGCAGGGGGCCGGCCGCCCGCGCCAGGGCGCGGTGAAGGGCTCTGTGCCACGTACCGGCACGCCGGCAGCGGTCTGCCGATAATAGGGACATGGCTTCCGCGGCTTCTTCTCCGACCGATTCCCTGCATGTGCGCGGCCTGTCTGTGGCCGACGTAGCGGCGGTGCTGCGCATCCAGGCGCTGTGCTATGGCGCGGACTATGTCGAAGGTGCTGCCGTGTTCACCCGGCGCCTGCAGGCGCCGCACCAGTGTTCCTGGGCGGCCGAGCTGGGGGGGCAGGTGGTGGCCTATCTGGCGGCGTACTGGTCGCACCCCGGCAAGATCACGCCGCTGCAGGGCGAATTCGATGCCCAGCCTCAGGCCAGTGTGCTCTACCTGCACGATATGGCCGTGGACCCGGCCCTGGCCGGCCAGGGCATTGCCGCCCGGCTGCTGGCCGCAGCCCAGTCCCAGGCCCGGGCGCGCGGGGTGCAGCGCGCGGCCCTGGTGGCCGTGCAAGGGGCAGCCAGCTACTGGCAGCGGCGCGGTTTTGTCCCCAGCCAGCCCAGGGATACGGTGCAGAAAGCCCATTTGGCCAGCTATGGCGATGACGCCCTGTACATGGAACAGCACTGGGCCCCACCCCAGATCTGAAGGTGCCACGGGGCGGCGGGCGCTCACTTCCTACCACCTGTCACAAGTTGTCAGAAAGCTGCGACAAGCCTGTCACAGCCCGCTGGTGATAATGCCCGCCATGCCCAATCGATGGAAACCCAATGTCACCGTGGCCGCAGTCATCGAACGTGACGGCCGTTTTTTGCTGGTGGAAGAAGATACGGCCGACGGCCTGCGCCTGAACACGCCGGCCGGCCATCTGGACCCGGCGGAAACGCCGGCGCAGGCCTGCGTGCGCGAGGTGCTGGAGGAAACGGCCCACAGCTTCACGCCCACGGCCCTGGTGGGCGTCTACATGAACCGCTTTGTGCGCACCCGCACCGGCTCCGACATCACCTACCTGCGCTTTTCCTTCACCGGAGACCTGGGCGCTTTCCACGCCGGCCGTCCGCTGGACCACGGCGTGCTGCGCACCCTGTGGATGACGCTGGAAGAGCTGGAAGCCAGTGCCGAGCGCCACCGCAGCCCCATGGTGCTGCAAAGCGTGCGCGACTACCTGGCGGGCCAGCGTTTCGGTCTGGACATGTTCCATGCCGACCCCAGCCTGTTCACCAAGCCGCAGCCCACCTCGGTGCTGGCGGCAGCCGCCTGAAGCCAGGCTTCCTGAGGGGCGTCGAGGTGAAGGCCTGTGCCAAGCCGTGCCTGCTGCAGGCCGCTGACACAGGCCGATCCTTGGGCTGACGCCATAAAAAAAGGCCGCACGCGGCGGCCTGTCAAAGAAGGAATCCGGCGGTGGCCGCCGGATGCTCCCCGTGTTGGAAACGGGGCGGCCGGGCGCGGTGCATGCCCGGCAGGATGCGGCTCAGTTGGCGGTCAGCTTGCGCTCCTTGACCACCTTGCCCCACTGGGCGTATTCCTTTTTCATGAAGTCGGCCAGACCCTGGCGCGTGGTGGGCTGGGGCGTCAGGCCGTGGGCCAGCAGGGCCTTCTTCACCTCGTCGTCGTTCAGCACCTTGACGATTTCGGCATTCCAGCGGTCCAGGATGGGGGCGGGGGTCTTGCCCGGGGCCACAAAGGCGTACCAGTTCAAGGCTTCAAAGCCGGGGAAACCGGCTTCGGCCACCGTTGGGATGTTGGGCATATAGGCCGGGCGGGTCAGGCCGGTGGTGGCCAACGGAATCAGCTTGCCGCTTTCCACGTGCGGCAGGGCCGTGGGCGGGGCAGCAAAGTAGCTGGCCACGCGCTCGCCCAGCAGGTCCTGCAGTGCCGGGGCACCGCCCTTGTAGGGCACGTGCACCATGTCCACGCCGGCGCGCTGGTTGAACAGCTCGCCCGCCAGGTGCGAGGCCGAGCCCGCGCCGGTGGAGGCAAAGTCGATGCCGCCGGCCTTGGCTTTGGCCTTGGCCACGAACTCCTGCAGGTTCTTCACGCCCAGGCCCTTGTGCGCCACCAGCACATTGGGGAAGTTCACGCCGCCCGACACTGGCGCCAGGTCCTTGAACGGGTCGTAGTTCAGCTTCATCAGGTGGGGCGCAATGGTCAGCGGGCCCACGGAGCCGAACAGCAGCACCGAGCCATCGGCAGCGCTGTTGGCCACCTGGCCGTGGGCGATATTGCCGCCCGCACCGCCCTTGTTTTCCACCACCACGCTCTGGCCGATGTTCTCGCCCAGCTTCTTGGCGATCAGGCGGGCCGCGGCATCGGCCGCGCCACCGGCGGCAAAGCCCACCACCAGGGTCACGGGCTTCTTGGGGGGAAAGTCCTGGGCCTGGGCGGGCAGACCGCACAGCAGGCTGGCGCTGGCCAGCAGGGCAGAGGATTGGATGAGGGTGCGACGTTTCACGGGGTCTCCTGAGTGGAATGTTTTCGTTTTTGAGGTGGGGGAAAGCTGGGCTCGGCACGGGGCTTGTGGCCCCGTGCGGCTCAATCGGCCCCCAGGCCGATGGGGTTGGGTTGGCGCTTTTCCGTGTTGTGGCGCAGCAGGGCTGCGGTGCGGAACACGCCGTGGGCAAACTTGCCGTAGGGCAGGGTGGCAAACAAGGCCATCACCGCGCCCAGGTGCAGGCACAGCAGCAGCGCCAGGGCCGGCGTGCCGCGGCCCAGCCACAGCGCCAGGCCGCTGCTGCTCACCAGGAACAGCAGTGCGATGAAGCCCAGGTCCATGGGCTTTTGCTGCACATCGCCATGCAGCGGATGGCGTTGGCGGTTCAGCACCCACAGCCCGGCCGTGCCCAGCATCAGCATCACGCCGCCGACTGCGCCCAGCAGCTTGGGCAGGCTGGGAAAATCGTAGGGCGCAGGCAGGTCGAACAGGTAGTGGTAGAGCGTGGCCACGGCCGTGGCGGCAAAGCACAGCAGGAAGCCGTAGAACGTCAGGTGGTGGGCGCGGCGGCGCTTCAGCGTGTAGGCGTCGTCCTCGTTGTGGCAGCCGTCGCCATGGCCGCCGTCCAGGTATTTCAGGCGCAGCACATCGCTGGTGGCCTCCGAGGCGGCGGCGCCGCTCACATCGGCACCGCTGGTGGCGGGCTTGATGTCGCGCCAGAAGCGGCGCACGCCCATGGACAGTGCGAACACCACGAACAGGAACACCGGTGCGAACATGCCCACCAGCAGGTTGTGCGGGAACAGCTGGTAGAAGTTGCGGCCCAGATCGGCACCCCACAGCGCGCCCAGACCGCCGCCCTGCAGCGTCGCGCCCAGCACCAGGAACAGCGTCAGCGCCGCCACCAGGGCCAGCGACAGTGTCAGGCCGTTGCGTTTGTACAGCTGACCCAGCGCGGGCGGCCAGGCGTAGTCCACATAGGTCTGGCCACGCACCTCGGCCATGGCCTTGGGGATGTTGATGCCGAATTCATGCGGCGGCGCGTACTGGCAGGCGTGCAGGCAGGCCCCGCAGTTGTGGCACAGGTTGGCCAGGAAGTTCACATCGGCCTTGGCGAATTCCAGGCGGCGCGTCATGGCCGGAAACACGGCGCAGAAGCCTTCGCAGTAGCGGCAGGCATTGCAGATCTGCATCACGCGCGCCACTTCGTCTTCGGCGGCGCTCATGGGCACGATGGGGATGACCTTGCCGGTCGCCAGCTGGCGGGCTTCCTGGCCCAGGTCGTGGAGGGATTGCATGCTCATGGCTCAGGCCTCGTCTTTCACAGCGCCGCGCACGGCAGGTTGGCCGGCGGCAGCCCGTGCGGCATTGCGACCGGCGATGCGGCCGAAGGCGGTGCCGATCGACATGCCCACGCCGGCGGTGTAGCCCTTGCCCAGCACATTGCCGGCCATCATTTCGCCGGCCACAAACAGATTGGGGCTGGGCTGGTCGCCGAAGCGCACGGCGGCGGTATCGTCCACCTTGAGGCCCAGGTAGGTGAAGGTGATGCCGGGGCGCAGCGCATAGCCGTAGAACGGACCGGTGTCGATGGGGCGGGCCCAGTGCGTCTTGGCCGGTGCCAGGTGTTCGGTGTGGCAGTCGTCCAGCGCGGTGTGGTCGAACTGGCCGACCTTGCAGCTGCCGTTGTAGGCATTCAGGGTCTGCATGAAGCGCTCCCCATCCAGTCCCAGTTTTTCCGCCAGCTCGGGCAGGGTATCTGCCTTGATGCCGGGGAAAACCGGCGGCATGAAGCGGCCGATGGCTTTGCTGTCGATGATGGAGTAGGCAATCTGGCCGGGTTGCTGCGCCACAAGGCGGCCCCAGATCGCATAGCGCTTGGGCCAGAAGTCTTCGCCCTCGTCGTAGAAGCGCTGGGCCTCGCGGTTGACCACCACGCCCAGCGACACGCAGTCGATGCGGGTGCATATGCCACCGTCGTACAGCGGAGCGCGTGCGTCGATGGCCACCATGTGTGCCTGGGTCGGGTCGCCCAGGCCGTCGGCCTGGTGCTCCTCCAGCATATGCTTGAGCAGCACCCCCTTGTTGAAGGCGGTGCCGCGGATGATGAAGTTGTCCGCCGGCCATTCGCCACGCTCGTTCTGGCCCCAGGCTTCGCGCAGCCATTCGCGGTTGGATTCGAAGCCGCCCGCGGCCAGCACGCAGCTTTTGGCGGTGATGCGCTGGCCCTTGCTCCAGGCGGCCTGGAACTGGCCGTTTTCGATGTCGAGCCGGTCGACCGGCGATTCGTAGCGGATCTCCACGCCCAGCTTCTCGGCACTGCGGAAATACGCATTCACCAGCGCCTTGCCGCCGCCCATGAAGAAGGCGTTGGTGCGGGCCACATGCAGTGCCCCCGACAGCGGCGGCTGAAAGTGCACGCCATGCTTGCGCATCCAGCTGCGGCAGGTGCTCGACGCGCGGATCACCATGCGCGCCAGGTGCTCGTTGGTGATGCCGCCAGTGACTTTCAGCAGGTCCTGCCAGTACTCTTCTTCGGGGTAGGCTTCCACCAGCACATCCTGCGGTGCGTCGTGCATGCAGCGCAGATTGCGGGTGTGGCTGGAGTTGCCGCCACGCCAGGCGCGGGGCGCGGACTCCAGCAGCAGCACACGGCTGCCGGCTTCGCGGGCCATGAGGGCGGCGCACAGCGCAGCATTGCCGCCACCGATGATGAGCACATCGGTGTCAAAGGCTTCAGTTTTCATGATGGGCTGCCGCAGGCCTGGGCCTGTGGCGGTTCAACGTGGGGAAAGTCTTGTGCTGGCCGGCGCCCGGATCACCGGGAAAATGCAAGGCCGCCAAGTGTTGAACGCGACTGTAGTAAGTACCACCCTTCCCGTGCAGCAGGGGGAAGGGATGGGGGTATCACGATTCGTGATGTGGCTGTGACCCAGGCCCGGCGCCATGGCCGGCCCGGGCGATGGCCGCGGTGGTGGCTCAGGCCAGTGGGGCCACAGCGTTGAAGACCAGGACCATGACCAGCCCCACCACGGCCACGATGGACTGCACCACCGAGATGGTCTTGGTGGCCTCGCCCATGGTCATGCCAAAGGATTCCTTGACCATCCAGAAGCCTGCGTGGTTGGCATAGTTGAAGAACAGCGAACCGCAGCCGATGGACAGCGCCAGCAGCGGCAGGTTCAGGCTGGGGTCGGCGCCGGCCAGCGGCGCCAGCAGGCCGGCCGCCCCCACAATGCCCACGGTGGCCGAGCCGGTGGACACCGACAGCAGCATGGCGATCAGCCAGCCCAGGATCAGCGGCGGCAGGGCGAACTGCTGGGTCAGGTGGACGATGGCGTCGCCCACCTTGGCGCTGGTGAGCATCTGCTGGAAAGCGCCGCCGCCGGCAATGATCATGATGATGGAGGCAATGGGCTTGAGGCTGGCGCCCAGTGCATCACGCAGCTTTTCCATGTCCCCGCCGCGCACCAGCACCAGCGCCACGATGGCAAACAGCACCCCCAGCAGCATGGCGATCAGCGGATTGCCCAGGAAGCTGGCCGCATGCAGGGCGGCGGAGTCCTTGGGCAGCAGCATCTCCGCGACGGCATGCACCAGCATCAGAATGGCGGGCAGCAGCGCGGCCAGCACCCCCAGGGCGACGCTGGGCCGGCTGTGGCCGGTGGCTGGCGCGGCGATGGTGAACTGGTCCAGCAGGCCCTGGTCGGGCTTGGTGCTCATGCGCGGCGCGATGAAGGCGCCGTAGAGCGGGCCCCCCAGCACCATGGCCGGGATGGCTGCCAGAAAGCCGTACAGCATGGTGGGGCCGACCGTGGTCTTGAGGGTGGCAATCGCCGTCAACGGACCGGGATGGGGCGGCACCATGCCGTGCATGGCGGCCAGGGCAGAGATCACCGGAACCCCCACATAGACATAGGCCGAGCCCTTGAAGCGGGCCTGGCCCTCCAGCTTCTGCGCCACGCTGAAGATCAGCGGCAGCATCACGACCAGGCCGACTTCAAAGAACATGGGAATGCCGACGATGAAGGCCACCAGCGTCATGGCCCAGGGGACCATGCGGGTCGAGGCGTGTTTCAGTATGGCTGCGGCAATCTGCTCGGTGATGCCCGCGTCGGCCAGGATCTTGCCCAGCATGGCCCCCAGCGCAATCACCACGCCCACGGAGCCCAGCGTCTTGCCCGCGCCATTGCCGAGCTCCTTGACGATCTGGGCGGGCGCCATGCCGGTGGCGAAGCCCACGCCGATGGAGACCACCAGCAGGGCCAGCAGGGGGTGCATCTTGATGCGCGAGACGATGAGCGCGACCAGCAGCAACACGCTGACCAGGGCGGTCAGCAGCAGTTGGGTATCGAGAGGGGTCATGGATGAGACTTGGCTTGGGCTGACGGTCCGGAAACCACCATGCACCGCCAGAGGGCCTGCCCCATGGCAGCTTCTCCTCCATGCTGCAGCGTAAGCGCCGCAAGCTGGCGACATGGCAATCGGTCCCGGGGTCGCGGCAGCGGTGGTTGCAGATACGACTCCAGCGGGGGGCGGGTGCTGTGCATCGCCCCATGGCAGCCGCAACCCTCCAGGCTGTCCAGCATAGTGATTTGTGCCCGGCCATGGGCAGAAAATCTGCGTTGCGACCGGGGTTCAGGTGCTCAGGGTGGCGCCGACCCAGTTGCCGCAGTGCACCAGTTGGCGTGCGCAGTCCATCAGCACCACGCGCGCGGCCAGCGCGGCGGGAGAGAGTTCATCGTCCGACAGGCTGCACAGCGCGGCTTTGCGGCGCACGGACTCGTCCGCAATCTGCGACCACTGGAAGCGCTCGGCCGCATCGCGGTACATGCCCACGGCCGACCAGGGCTGGACGGTGGCGCCCAGGCCTTCGGCCACGGCTTCCATCAGCAGCGGCAGCGAATCGATTTCCATAGCCATCTGCGACTGGAAGCCGGCATGGTTGAACGAGGCCATCACCGAGCTGCGCAGGCCGTGGCTGCCCGAGGGCAGGATCAGCGGCACCTGCTGCAGCTGTGCCAGCGGGATGGGCGTGTCGTGCGGGATATAGGGCGCCACGGGCTGCTGGCGGGACTGGATCAGGAACAGCTGCTCTTCCAGCAGCGGCATCACGCTCCAGCGGCGGGCATTGTGGGTATCGAACAGGATGGCCAGATCCAGGTGCCTGGCATTCAGCAGGCTGGTCAGGTGCCCGGACAGCGCCGAGACCATGTGCAGGCGCACATCGGGATAGCGTTCGCGCATGGCCCGCACCAGCGGCAGGCCCAGCACATTGGCAATCGTGGGCGACAGGCCGATGCTCACCGCCCCCGACAGCCGGGCCTGCTGGGCTGCCCGGATGGCCTGGTCGGCATGGCGCAGCGTCAGCTGGGCCTCGTGGAAGAAGGCCACACCGGCTTCCGTGGGCACGGTGCCCTTGCTGGTGCGCTGCAGCAGGCGGGTGCTCAGCTCGCCTTCCAGGCGGCTGATCTGCTGGCTCAGTGCCGACTGCACCATGTCCAGGTCCACGGCGGCGCGGCTCATCGAGCCCAGTTCCACAATGCGCACGAAATAGCGCAACTGCCTCAGTTCCATCGTCGTCTCGTCTTTATCCCCGCAAACTGCGGTCTGCCGCCTGACTGGGATAATCGCACACCTATGACGAAACATCGGGTTGTGGTGGGACTTTCTGGCGGCGTGGATTCCGCGGTGACGGCCTACCTTCTCAAAAAGCAAGGCCATGACGTGGTCGGCATCTTCATGAAGAACTGGGAAGATGACGACGACAGCGAGTTCTGCTCCAGCCGCCAGGACTTTCTGGACGCGGCCGCCGTGGCCGACGTGCTGGGCATCGAGATCGAGCATGTGAACTTCGCGTCCGAATACAAGGACCGCGTGTTCGCCGAGTTCCTGCGCGAGTACCAGGCCGGTCGCACGCCGAACCCGGACGTGCTGTGCAATGCCGAAATCAAGTTCAAGGCCTTTCTGGACCACGCCATGCGCCTGGGGGCTGAAAAGATCGCCACTGGCCACTATGCGCGCGTGCGCCAGAACCCGGGCAGCGGCCTGTACGAGCTGCTCAAGGGTGTGGACGCCAGCAAGGACCAGAGCTACTTTCTGCACCGCCTGAACCAGGCCCAGCTGTCCAAGGCCATGTTCCCGGTGGGCGAGCTGTGCAAGACCGAGGTGCGCCGTATTGCCGCCGACATTGCGCTGCCCAACGCCAAGAAAAAGGATTCCACCGGCATCTGTTTCATCGGCGAGCGGCCTTTCCGCGATTTCCTCAACCGCTACATCAGCAAGGAACCGGGCCCCATCCTGGACGACCGGGGCCGCAAGCTGGGCAAGCACGTGGGCCTGAGCTTCTACACCCTGGGCCAGCGCTCCGGCCTGGGCATCGGCGGCGTCAAGGAAAAAGGCGCGGCCCGCGGTGCGGGCGACCATGCGCCCTGGTTTGTGGCGGCCAAGGAGCTGGACAAGAACATCCTGCGCGTGGTGCAGGGCCATGACCATCCGCTGCTGCAGTCGCATGCGCTGCTGGCGGACCAGGTCAGCTGGGTGGCTGGTCACGCGCCCGCGCCCGGCCGGGAATACGGCTCCAAGACCCGCTACCGCCAGCCGGATTCGCCGGCGCTGATTTCCCAGGCCACGCCCGAAGGCTTCCGCCTGGACTTCCCCGAGGCGCAATGGGCCGTCACGCCCGGCCAGTCGGCCGTGCTGTACGACGGCGATGTATGCCTGGGCGGCGGCATCATTGCCGCGGTGGATCCGCGCTGACCAGGGCCTGAGGCGCCGGCCCGGCGGCCGCTGCGGCCTCGGCTGGCAGCCACAAGGAGGCTTCCAGCAGCGTGGCGCCGGGTTCGCTCTGGATCTGCAGGGCGCCGTGAAAACGCTCCAGGCGGGCGCGCATGCTGCGCATGCCCACCCCCAGCCCGTGCTGCTGCACGCCGGGCACGTCAAAGCCCACCCCGTTGTCGCGCACCCGCAGCTGCAGCAGCTGTGGCTGGGGCTGCAGCAGTTCCACGCGTACCTGGGTGGCGCGGCTGTGCTTGAGCACATTGGTCAGCGCCTCTTCCACCACCCGGGTCAGGCCCAGGCATTGCAGGGCACTGGGGCGCTGCAGCCAGTGGGCAGGGATCAGCCAGTCGGAGCGGATGTCCAGCGCATCGAACAGCCCCGTGAAACGGTGGCGCAACGGGGCGGCCCAGGCGCCGGGCGTCGCCGGCATTTCGGTGTGACCGCTGTGGTCGATCAGCTGGCGCAGGTCGTCGCGCATCAGCTTGAGCATGGACAGCATCTGGGCATTGGCCAGTGGCTGGCTGGCCTGCTCCACATAGGCGATGGAGCGGACCAGCGAGCCGCCCAGGCTGTCGTGCAGGTCATGGCTGAGCTGCAGGCGCTCCTCCAGCCGCGAATGGCGCAGCGCCAGCGCATGTTCGCGCTCCAGTGTCTGGGCCAGCTCGTCGCAGGCCCGGGCCACGGTGTCCGTCAGCTCGTGGTTGAAGTTCTCGATGCGCTGCATGTTGCGCGTCACTTCCCGCCCCAGGGTCACGGACAGGGCCACCATGGTCAGCAGCGCGGAGTAGGGGGTCAGCGGGGAGCCTGACCACCATTGGTACAGCAGTCCCATGTCGTGCAGGCCTGCCAGCATGAACAGCAGCAGGCACCCTGCATAGATGCCGTGCATGAGCTTGCGCGTACGCCAGGCATGGAACGGAAACTGCAGGGTGTTGGCCAGGGCGATCAGCAAGAACAGCAGCGTCACGGGTGACGAGTTGGACAGCCAGGCGACCGGGGCCAGCAGGGCGTAGACGCAGCCCAGGCCGGTCAGTGCCCACAGCGCCTGCTCCAGCCGGGGAAGCTGCTGCTCGCCAAAACGCCAAGTGAAGATGCAGTAGCTGCTGCAGAACAGCACAAACAGCAGCAGATTGGCCCGGGCCATGGTCATGGTGTCGGGGAAGGGCCAGGCCTCGGTCAGCAGCATATTGGCGGTGAACAGCACCCAGCAGGCACAGTTGAAGGCATACCAGCCGTACACCGTGTGGCGGCGGCGCAGCAGCCAGGCGCACAGGAACAAGGTCCCCAGCACAGCGGAGACCACCAGGTTCACGGTGATCAGGGTGCGCTGACTCCACTGCTGTGCCTCATACCAGGCGCGGATGGTGACTGGGTCGCCCAGGCGCACTTCCCCCAGGCCGGGGGTCTGGGCCGCCAGGCCGTGCACACGGATCCAGAGGTGGTTCAGCCCGGGCCGCAGCGCGGACGCCGGCAGCAGGGTGTAGCGCGGCAGGTTCCAGCTGCGCGACAGCGGCTCCTGCAGGTGCTGGTCACGCCACAGCAGGTCCTGGTTGAGGTAGACCTCGCCGGCCAGCACCATGGAGTACAGCGACAGGGCAATGGGCTGGGCGGGGTCGATGCAGTCGAGCTTCCAGTCCAGGCGATACCACACGGCGCCGTCGTGGCCCGGCCAGCGGTGCTGCCACTGGTCGGGCAGTGTGACGGGCGTCCAGTCCAGCGCGGCATCGGCAGGCGGGGCCGCCGCCGTGCTGCTGTCGCGTGTCGCCTGCACCTGCAGCACCTGGGGCAGGCACTGCCGGAGCTCTGGCGCAGCGGGGGGGCTGGCGGCATGGGCCGGGCGGGCGGCGGCACACCAGGCCAGCAGCAAGAAAAAGCCAAAGACCAGCCAGCGTGAAGCTTGGCTTACAACAGCAGTCCGCGCGAGCGTGCTTCCCTCACCGCCTTGACGCGGGAGGAGACTGCCAGCTTTCGATAGATATGCTTGATGTGGCATTCGACCGTATATCGGGAGAGAAACAGCCTTTCGGCGATTTCACGGTTGGCAAGGCCTTCGGCGACCAGTTCCAGGATCTGGCCCTCGCGCATGCTGAGCTTGACCTCGTCGGAGGCCGCAGTCTCCGTGGAGAGGGAGGGCGCAGGCTGCAATTCGGCAATGATGCGGCGGGCAATGAACGGGTCGATCGGCGCACCGCCACGCAACACGCTGCGGATCGAGAGCGAGACTTCCAGATCGTCCCGCTCTTTCAGCACATAGCCGGTGGCACCGGCACGCAAGGCACCCAGCAGCACATCTTCCGTGCTCCATGCCGAAATCACCAGAATGCCCAGAGCCGGGTCACTGTTGCGCAGTTCGGTGATCAGGTCAATCCCGTTGCCGTCCGGCAATCCCAGGTCGACCAGTGCCAGGGCGATAGGGGATTCCTGCACCAGATGGCGTGCCTGGGCCAGGGTCTCGGCAAACAGCAGTGCATCGGCCTGGTATCCCAGGTGTGCCAGGATGCCCAACAGGCGCTGCCGGATCAGCGGGTCGTCTTCGACGACGAGCACCGGTGCGGGGAGGAGCAATTCCGGCGGAAGAGGAGGCAGGGGCAGCATAAAAAGTGATCTGAAATTGCCTTGGGAATATGGGGCAGTTCGTGCGCGCTGCCCATCCCTGGAATCAGGTAATTTGCCACCCGGCGCGCGATTTCTTGCCCTGGTGCGTCACTCGCCGGCCAGCTCCACCCGGTTGCGCCCCTGGTGCTTGGCCTGGTAGAGCGCCGCATCGGCACGGCGCAGCAGCACCTGGTAGTCGGGATGGCCGTTGAAGGTGGCTACGCCAATGCTCACCGTCACCTGCAAGGTCTGATTGCGCGGCAGGTGCAGCATTTCCCTGGCGATGTGCTGGCGCATGCGCTCGGCCGTGCGCCGGGCCGCATCGGCCATGGTGTCCACCAGCACCAGGATGAACTCTTCGCCGCCCAGGCGGAACAGGTAGTCACCGCCGCGGCTGTGCTGGCTCAGCAGCGATGCCACCTGCTGCAGCACCATGTCGCCGGCTTCATGGCCGTGGGTGTCGTTGACCTGCTTGAAATGGTCCAGGTCGATGGACAGCACCGAAAAGCTGTGTCCGCCCTCGCGTGCATAGTGCACTTCCTTGTCCAGCACCACCGGCAGGAACTTGCGGTTGAGCAGGCGGGTCAGCACATCGCGACCGGCTTCCAGGGCGCTGGATTGCTCGAACAGCGAGTCCAGCAGGAAGGCAATGCGCCGGGTGTGGTCGCGCAGCGTGTGCAGCAGGGCCAGCCGGTCGGCGGGGGTGCTGCCGGCGCGGTGGATGGCGGGCAGGTGCTCGCCATCGATGGCGTCCATGGTGCCCAGGATGGTGGTGCACTCGTGCGTGCCCTGGAACACATGGGCGCCCTTGTGGCGGAACCACAGACCGAACTCGGACTGTCCGAGCTGCGGCAACTGCTCCTGCGCCGTGCCGACGGCATGGGCAAACATCAGCTGGTTTTCCCAATCCAGCAGGTTGGCACGGCGGCGCTCGCGCTCGGTGGAGACGTTCTGTGCCAGCTCGAAATGCCGGTAGGCCTCCTTGGCCTGGGACTGGCGGTCGTGCGAGACAGCATAGGCCTGGCCCATGATTTCCATGGTCAGATCGATCACGCTGCAGACCAGGGCGACTGCACCGTCCTGCGGCGGGGACGGCAGCAGGGCGTACATGCGGTCCTTGAGGGCGCGTGCCCCGCGCAGCACCACATGCATGGGAATGTCGATGCGGGCGTGCACCTCGCCAATGCGCTTTTGCTGTGTCACCAGGGGCAGCAGATCGCCGTCTGCCGCGGCGCTGAACACCGCTGCGACCCAGGCCTGCATGGACGCATGCAGGCGCTGCTGCACCTGCTCATGGTCCAGCATGGTGGCGGCCACACTGTCCTGCAGCATCTCGCGGTAGAAGTGCTGGGCCAGCGCCTGCTGGTGGGTGGTGGCCAGCTGCTGGATCTGGGCCCGTGCCGCAGGCGGGGCGGCTTGGAGGATACGCTGCCAGTCGGCCGCGTAATGTTCATCCGGGTACGTAGACATGGAAGGCACAGGCCATAAAGGCCGAAAAAACAGGGCCGCACTAGGTCGGCCCTGTCGGGTGCGCTCTGCAAACAGGAGCGCAGGAATGAAAATGCCGCAGACAGCGGCTGCGGCACAGTGGGGGAACGGCTTAGAACGGGATGTCGTCGTCCATGTCGTCAAAGCCTGAGGCGGCGCGCTGCGGAGGTGGTGCCATGGGCGCCGGGGCCGCAGCGGGAGGTGCCATGCGCGGAGCCGGTGCCTGACGGGGCGCTGCCGGGGCAGCCTGGCGGCGGGGGGCAGCGTCGTAGCCGCCACCGCCGTTGTCGCCGTAACCGGCGTCGTCACCATAGCCCTGGTTCTGACCGCCGCCCATGCCCTGGCGGGCACCCAGCATCTGCATGGTGTCGGCGCGGATTTCGGTGCTGTAGCGTTCCTGGCCGCTCTGGTCGGTCCACTTGCGGGTGCGGATGGAGCCTTCCACATACACCTGCGAGCCCTTGCGCAGGTACTGGCCGACGATTTCGGCCAGACGGCCGTTGAAGACCACGCGGTGCCACTCGGTGGATTCCTTGTTCTCACCGGTGTTCTTGTCGCGCCAGCGGTCGGTGGTGGCGATGGTCACGTTGGCCACCTGGTCCCCGCTGGGGAAGGTGCGCATTTCGGGATCGCGGCCGAGATTGCCGACGATGATGACTTTGTTGACGGATGCCATGGGTAAAAAATCCTGTGCAGCTAGCCGGAGAAAGTGGGGAGGGTCCCCGGCCAAATCGGTAGGTGCAGTCCCCCTCCGGCGGACTGCAGGGACGCAGCATAACGCAGGTCGGCCCTGTCGTGCAGCGTGATCGGGACAGACCCGCAAGCCTGTTGCGACAGGGTGTCGGCTAAATGAAAAAGGTGAGCGGGCTATGCAGATTTATCAATGCTTTAAAAGCATTTAAGCCATGAAAGCATGAATATGTAAGCCCGGTAAGCTATGGTTTTTGATGCGGTGCTGCCGGGCGCCGCTCCCGGCTCAGTGCCCGGCGCCGGTGCGGCCCACCGGGCGCAGTGGCCAGCTGACCAGCAGCCACAGCGCGCACAGCGCGGCGGTGGAGGCAAACAGTGCGGGCGTGCCCGCCCATTTGGCCAGAGCACCGCCCAGTGCGCCGCCGGCAAACAGGCCCAGCGACTGCAGCGTGTTGTACGCGCCCAGGGCCGTGCCGCGCAGCGGTGCCGGCGCCATGCGCGAGACCAGGCTGGGCTGGCTGGCTTCCAGTGCGTTGAAGCCGCAGAAGAACACGAACATCAGCAGGGCCATGCACCACACGGTGGGGATGGTGCCGCTGGCGGCCAGCATGCCCAGGCCGATCTGCACCACCAGCACCAGGCCGATGGCGCCCAGCAGGGCGGCGCGCAGCCGGCCTTTGCGTTCCATGGAGAACAGCAGCCCCATGGCCGCGAACGACAGCACCACGGCCGGCAGGTAGACCTGCCAGTGCACGGCCTTGGCCAGTCCGGCCTGCACCAGCATGGCGGGCACGGCCACCCACATGGACATCTGCACGGTGTGCAGCACGAACACGCCCAGGTTCAGGCGCAGCAGATCGGTGTGGCGCAGCAGCTCCGAGGGGGCGGCGCGCGGTGCGTCGGCATGGGCACGGGGCTCGGGCGGCACCACCCACAGCACGGCGCAGACGCCGGCCAGGGCCAGGGCGCAGGTCAGGCTGAAGATGCCGGGCAGGCCACCCCAGGCGGCCAGCAGCGGGCTGAGCACCAGGGCCAGTGCAAACGTCAGGCCGATGCTGCCGCCCACCATGGCCATGGCCTTGGTGCGCACGCTGTCGCGCGTCAGGTCGGACAGCAGGGCCGTCACCGCGGCCGAGACTGCGCCCGCGCCCTGCAGCGCACGGCCTGCCAGCAGGCCGGTGACCGAATCGGCCAGGGCGGCCAGCAGGCTGCCCGCCGCAAACACCAGCAGGCCGGCGACGATCACGCGTTTGCGCCCCCAGCGGTCCGAGGCCAGGCCCAGCGGCAGCTGGAACACGGCCTGCGTGAGCCCATACATGCCGATGGCCAGGCCCACCAGGGCCGGATCATCGCCCCCGGGGTAGCGGGCCGCCTCCAGCGCAAACACCGGCAGCACCAGGAACAGGCCCAGCATGCGCAGCGCAAAGATCAGGGCCAGGCTGGCGCTGGAGCGGCGCTCCAGGCTGGTCATCCGGGTCGATGGCGCCGGTGTGGATGCGGTGGAAGAAGATGCGGAAGAAGCGGACACGCGAAAACAGGCAGGTGTGGAAAACAGGAGACACGGGCAGGGAGATGCCCCCTTGCAGCGTGCCATTGTCGGTCATCCGGCAGGAGGGCGCCAGGCAGGGCTGTGAGTGAATCTCTATCATGGTGGGTTTCCCCGTGGCGGGGGCCGCGTCAAGAAAGCTGTTTGCGTGAACCCGAAATCCTCTTCTTCCCGTCCGGTGCCTGCGGCACCGCAGGACCATGGCCGCTATCTGGGCGCCGTGGCCGGCCATGCCTGCATCAGCGTGCGCGGTGCGCGCACGCACAATCTGAAGAACATCGATCTGGACATCCCGCGCAACCAGCTGGTGGTGCTGACGGGGCTGTCCGGCTCGGGCAAGTCCAGCCTGGCGTTCGACACGCTGTACGCCGAGGGCCAGCGCCGCTATGTGGAGAGCCTGTCGGCCTATGCGCGCCAGTTCCTGGGCCGGCTGGACAAGCCCGATGTCGATCTGATCGAAGGTCTGTCGCCGGCGATTGCCATCGAGCAGAAGGCCGCCAGCCACAACCCGCGCTCCACCGTGGGTACGGTGACCGAGATCAACGACTACCTGCGCCTGCTCTATGCCCGCGCCGGTACGCCCTACTGCCCGGACCACGACCTGCCGCTGCAGTCCCAGACCGTCAGCCAGATGGTGGACAGCGTGCTGGCCCTGCCGGAAGAGACCCGCATCATGGTGCTGGCGCCGGTGGCACGGGGCAAAAAAGGGGAGTTCGCCGAGCTGTTCACACAGATGCAGGCCCAGGGCTATATCCGCTTTCGCATCGACGGTGCGGTGGTGGACGCGGCCAATCTGCCGCAGCTGGACAAGAACGCCCGCCACGATGTGGATGTGGTGGTGGACCGCCTCAAGGTGCGTGCCGATGTGCAGCAGCGCCTGGCGGAAAGCATCGAGGCAGCGCTGCGCATCGGCGGTGCGGCGGCCAACGGCCGCATCGTGGTGCTGGAAATGGATGGGGGCCAGGAACACCTGTTCAGCAGCCGCTTTGCCTGCCCCCGGTGCACCTACTCGCTGCCGGAGCTGGAGCCGCGCCTGTTCTCCTTCAACTCGCCCCAGGGCGCCTGCCCCAGCTGCGACGGTCTGGGCATGAGCGAGACGTTCGATGTGGAGCGGGTGGTGGCCTTTCCCACGCTCAGCCTGGCCAGCGGCGCCATCAAGGGCTGGGACCGGCGCAATGGCTACTACTTCTCGATGCTGGAGAGCGTGGCGCTGCACCACGAGGTGAGCGTGGAGACGCCGTTCGACGAGCTGCCAGAGGCCGTGCAGCAGGTCATCCTGTGGGGCTCGGGTGAGGAAGACATTGCCTTCACCTACCAGTTCGACAGCGGTGCGCGCAAGGGCGAGACACTGGTCAAAAGCCACCCCTTCGAAGGCATCATCCCCAACATCCAGCGCCGCTGGCGCGAAACCGATTCCCAGGTGGTGCGCGACGACCTGGCCAAGCTGCGCAGCACGGCCGTGTGCCCGGACTGCCATGGCACCCGCCTGCGCCGCGAGGCGCGCTTTGTGCGCGTAGGCGAGGGCGCGCAGCGCAAGGCCATCTATGAGATCGGTGGTGACACCCTGGCCAGCGCCCAGACCTGGTCCGAGACGCTGCAGCTGCAGGGAGCCAAGGCCGATATCGCCGCCAAGGTGGTGGGCGAGATCGCCGCGCGCCTGCGCTTTTTGAACGATGTGGGCCTGGGCTATCTGAGCCTGAACCGCAGCGCCGACACCCTGAGCGGCGGTGAGGCCCAGCGCATCCGTCTGGCCAGCCAGATCGGCAGCGGCCTCACCGGCGTGATGTATGTGCTGGACGAGCCCAGCATCGGCCTGCACCAGCGCGACAACGACCGGCTGATTGCGACCCTGCAGCATCTGCGGGACATCGGCAACACCGTGATCGTGGTCGAGCACGACGAAGACATGATGCGCGCCGCCGACCAGCTGATCGACATGGGGCCGGGCGCCGGTGTGCATGGTGGCCAGGTGATGGCCCAGGGCACGTTCGACGAAGTGGCGGCCACGCCCGCCTCCCCCACCGGCCAGTACCTGCGCGGGGAGCGCCGCATCGAGGTGCCGCGCCGGCGCACGCCCTGGCTGCCGCTGCGGCAGGAAGCAGGCGCGGCCCCTGGGGCGGCGGCACCACCGGCCGGCGGTTTTCCGCAGGTGCCGGGCGCGGACCGGGTGGCGGCGCCCCAGCACCACGCGCTGCAGGCCCTGCGCGTGGTGGGGGCACGGGGCCACAATCTGCAGCAGGTGACCGTGGACTTCCCCGTGGGCCTGTTCACCTGCGTGACCGGTGTTTCGGGTTCGGGCAAATCCACCCTGGTCAACGACACGCTGTACGCCGAAGTGGCACGCCAGCTGCACCGCGCCGGCACCGAGCCGGCGGCGCACGAGGCGCTGGAAGGGCTGGAGCATTTCGACAAGGTCATCAACGTCGACCAGGCCCCTATCGGCCGCACGCCGCGCAGCAACCCGGCCACCTACACCGGCCTGTTCGCCCCCATCCGGGACCTGTTTGCCGAAACCAATACCGCCAGAGAACGTGGCTACGGCCCGGGGCGCTTCAGCTTCAATGTGGCCGGTGGTCGCTGCGAAGCCTGTCAGGGCGACGGTGTGGTCAAGGTGGAAATGCACTTTCTGCCCGATGTCTATGTGCCCTGCGACATCTGCCATGGCCGCCGCTACAACCGCGAAACGCTGGAAGTGCAGTGGAAGGGCCGCGACATCGCCAGCGTGCTGGAGATGACGGTGGAAGATGCGCATGCCTTCTTCCAGGATGTGCCGACCATTGCGCGCAAGCTGCAGACGCTGCTGGACGTGGGCCTGTCCTATATCCGCCTGGGGCAGAGCGCCACCACCCTGTCCGGCGGTGAGGCGCAGCGCGTGAAGCTGGCGCAGGAACTGTCCAAGCGCGACACCGGCCGCACGCTCTATGTGCTGGACGAGCCGACCACCGGCCTGCACTTTGCCGATGTGGATCTGCTGCTCAAGGTGCTGCACCAGCTGCGCGATGCGGGCAACACCATCGTCGTCATCGAGCACAACCTGGACGTGATCAAGACCGCAGACTGGCTGATCGACATGGGGCCGGAAGGCGGCGCCGGCGGCGGCCAGGTGGTGGCCGTGGGCACGCCCGAGCAGGTGGCGCAGAACCCGGCCAGCCACACCGGCCGCTATCTGCAGCCGTATCTGCAGCAGTGAGCGCCGGGGGTCGGCGCAGCGGGGATTCCGGACCCGGGATGGGTTGAGGCCATCGCCCCTGGCGATGGCCAGCGATGGGGCCGCAGTAGACCCGGCCGGGGCGGCCTGGCTTCAGGCGGAGGTCAGCGTATGCAGCAGGGCCGGGCGCTCGACGGTGCCACCGGCCAGGGCCGGTGTCGGCGGAGCGCTGCTGGCTTGCCCGCCATTCCAGCGGAAGGCCGAGACGGCGCGCACCAGCTCCTGACCCTGGGTGTGGAGGCTGGTGGCGGCGGCGGCCATTTGCTCCACCAGGGCGGCGTTCTGCTGGGTGACCTGGTCCATCTGCGTCACGGCTTCGCCCACCTGGGCCACGCCGGAGGCCTGCTCCTGGCTGGCGCTGCTGATGGCGGTGACGATTTCCGTGACCTTCTGGATGGCCAGCACCACATCGCCCATGGTGGCACCGGCCTGCTGGGCCAGCACATTGCCTTCGCCCACGCGGGAGACACTGGCTTCGATCAGCTGCTTGATCTCCTTGGCCGCTTCGGCACTGCGCTGCGCCAGGGCCCGCACTTCGCTGGCCACCACGGCAAAGCCCCGGCCCTGGTCACCGGCGCGGGCGGCTTCCACGGCGGCGTTCAGTGCCAGGATGTTGGTCTGGAAGGCGATGCCGTCGATCACGCTGATGATGTCGGCAATCCGGCGGCTGCTGTCGTTGATGCCCTGCATGGTGCCCACCACGCGCGCCACTGCGTCGCCGCCCTGTACCGCCACATCGCGCGCGGATTCGGCCAGGCGGCTGGCTTCGCGGGCATTGTCGGCGTTGTGGCGCACGGTGGCGCTGAGTTCCTCCATGGACGCGGCGGTTTCTTCCAGCGCGCTGGCCTGGCTTTCGGTGCGTGACGACAGGTCCTGGTTGCCCTGGGCGATTTCCGCGCTGGCCAGGGCCACGCTGTCCGCGCCGCGGCGCACCTGCTGCACGATGGGCAGCAGCCTGGCGCGCATCTGCTGCTGGGCACCGATCAGTTCGCCCACCTCGTTGCGGTCCACGGGCGCGTCGTGACCGGTCAGGTTGCCGTCGGCCACGGCCTGGGCCAGCTGCACGGCCTGCGACAGCGGGCGGGTGATGGAGCGCACAAAGGCCAGGGCCAGCAGCACGGCACCCACCAGGCACAGCGCCTGCAGTGCCACCACCGCCACCAGCTGCCGGCGCTGGCTGCGGGCGGCGTCTTCCAGGCGCTGGCTCAGTGCCTGGGCACCACCGGTGCCCAGCGCGTTCACTGCGTCGATGGCCTGGGTCAGTTTGTCAAAGTAGGTGGCGGGCGGCAGGGCCAGTGCCTGGGCTTCGATCACTTGGTCGTTCACCAGCGTCAGGCTGGCGCTGGTGAGGGCGCGCATGGTGTCGACCACGTTGCCCAGCGCGCTGCGGAACTCGGGATTGAGCTGCATGGCGCGCTCGGTGGCGCGGCTGCCGGTGCCGCGGATTTCCGTGATGCGGCGCACCAGGGCGCGCATATTGCCCCGGGTTTCGGGCGAGAGCTGCTTCTGCGCCAGCGCCGCCGTGCCCTGGGCCCGCACCATGCCCAGGCTTTCGCTCAGCAGGGGCGCCTGCACCAGGGCGGACTGGATCAGAGCCTGGATGTCGGCGTGGGACGTCAGGGTCAGGCCGTAGGCGTTCAGCAGTTCCTCGCTCAGCTGGTGCAGGCTGGTCACCAGCTGGGTGTGCTCGGCCATGCTCTGCGGAGGGGTGATGGCTTGGGCGGCCACTTTCTGCTCCAGGCCCTGCCAGGTCTGTGCCAGCTTGCGCAGTGGCTGCGGGGCATCAGCCTGTTGCAGGGCGTCCTGGGCCTGTTGCAGCGCCTGGTTCACGGCGTCGCGCACGGAGGGGCGGCGGTTGGCCATGCCGGTGTCGCCGCCCAGCATGCCGGCCGTGGTGCCGCGGTGCAGCTGGATCTGCTGCACCGCCTGGTTGATGGCCATCAGCGGTGCCATGCCAGCGGCTTCCTGGTCGGCGTGGCGCAGATTGCCCAGCACGTCCTTGATGTACAGCCCGGTGGGGATGGCCACCATCACCAATGCCAGCACTCCCAGGATCAGAAATTTCTGCGACAGGCGCAACTGTGAAAGCCAACGCGGCATGGGGGTTCCTTTGCGTGGGTGGAGTCCATGGGGCGCCAGGTCAGGTGGGCCGCGCCGCAGGGCCCCAAGGCCCACCGGGCGCGACCGCAAGCGCCCATGTTCCCAGTATGGGCAGCGGATCCGCATCTTTGCTGCGGTGCGGCGACCAGTGGCCGTGCGAGCGTCACCCGGTGGTCGATTGCGCCACAAACCAAAGGGTTAACCCTTGGATTGCTGCCAGGCTGGAGGCGTAGCACGCGGCAAGCACATCGCCGGTGTATGGTGGGCATCTTGAAGCAGCGGCGGGGGTCAAGTGCACCACCGCCCAGTGCGGTCACCGACCGCAGGAAGAACAGGCAATGCAGACAGCGGGTTGGGATGCGGTGGTGGTGGGGGCGGGCATGGCCGGTGCAGCCGCGGGATGGCAGCTGGCGCAGGCCGGCCAGCGGGTGCTGGTGCTGGAGCGCGAAACCCAGCCGGGCTACCACACGACCGGCCGCTCCGCGGCGCTGTTCGAAGAGCATTACGGACCGGCCCAGGTGCAGGCGCTGACGCGTGCCAGCCGGGCGTTCTATGACGCGCCGCCCGCCGGTTTTGCCGACGCGCCCATCCTGAGCCCGCGCGGCGTGCTCTACATCGCCACGGCCGCGCAGCGTGCGCTGCTCGATGCGGCCTACGCCGAAGCGCTGCGGCATGCGCCTGCGGCCCGCCGCCTGGACGCGGCCGCTCTGCAGGCACTGGTGCCGGTACTCCAGCACGGCATCGTCGACGGTTTTCTGGACGAGGGCGCGCGCGATATCGACGTGCATGGCCTGCACCAGGGCTTTCTGCGCGGCCTGCGCCAGGTCGGCGGCGCACTGTGGTGCAGTGCCGAGGTGACGGCGCTGGCGCGGGCGGCAGGGCTGTGGACGGTCACGCTGGCCGACGGCCGCAGCGTGCAGGCCCCCGTGGTGGTGAATGCCGCCGGTGCCTGGGCCGATGTGCTGGGCGGCCTGGCCGGGGCGGTGCCGATCGGCCTGACGCCCATGCGCCGCAGTGCCTTCACCTTCGGCGTGCCGGAAGGGGTGGATGCCACGCACTGGCCGGCGGTGATCAGCGCCGACGAAAGCTTCTACATCAAGCCCGACGCCGGCCAGTTGCTGGGTTCGCCGGCCAATGCCGACGCCACCACCCCGCACGATGTGCAGCCCGAGGAGCTGGATGTGGCCACCGGCATCTGGCGCATCGAAGAGGCCACCACGCTGCAGATACGCCGTCCCAGCCACACCTGGGCCGGGCTGCGCAGCTTTGTGAAAGACGGCGAGCTGGTGGTGGGCTGGGACGCGTCGCCCGCGCCGCTGCCCGGCTTCTTCTGGCTGGCCGCGCAAGGCGGTTACGGCATCCAGAGCGCCGCCGGCTACAGCCTGCTGGCACGCAACCTGATTCTGGGCGAGGCGGTGGATGCCACGCTGCGGGCCCAGGGCGTGGATGCGGCCGTGCTGTCGCCTGCGCGGGTACAGCGGGTCTGACATCCAGGCTCCGGCGCCGAAGCCTGTGGCACCGAGGAGGAAAGCGGGCTGCACCACCATGGTGCAGACGTAGAAAAGCCCCTGTGCCAGGGCAGCAGGGGCTTTGCATGCGCGGCAGGCGCCCGGGCTGTGCCAGGCGCTGCCCGCAGGCGATCACAGTTCGATCTTGGCCACGTCCACGATCTTCTTGTACTTGCCGATTTCGGTGTTTATGTACTTGCTGGGGTCCAGCTTGGGGTCCATGACCTGGGCGCCAGCGTCTTCCATCTTCTTGCGGAATTCGGGGGCGGCCATGGTCTTGTCCAGCGCGGCCTTGATCTTGGCGACCACGGGGGCAGGCATGTTGGCCGGGCCCATCAGCGAGAACCAGCTGTTGATGTTCACGTTCTTGAACTCGGGCTGCTCGGCCAGGGCCGGGATATCCGGCGTGGCAGGGTAGCGCTTGGCTTCGGTGGTGCCCAGGGCGACGACCTTGCCGGACTTGATCAGCGGCAGGCCCGAGGACAGCACGAACACGCCGAACTCGATGTTGTTACCCAGCACGTCATTGGTCAGAGCCGGCACGCCGCGGTAGGGCACGTGCTGCATCTTGATCTTGCCCTGGTCCTTCATCATTTCGCCAGCCAGGTGCAGGGCCGTGCCCACGCCGGACGAGCCGTAGCTGGTGGCGTCGGGCTTGGCCTTCACCAGGTCGATGAATTCGCGGGTGTTCTTCACGCCGGACTTTTGCGAGGCGACCAGCACCATGGGCTGGGATGCCACCATGCCGATGGGGGTGAAGTCGCTGATCTTGTACTTCACGGCCTTGTTCACCAGGTTGGCAATGGCCAGCTCGTTGTTGGCGCCCACCAGCAGGGTGTAGCCATCGGGCTTGGCATTGGCGACCTTCTGGGCACCGATGGCGCCGCCGGCGCCGCCCAGGTTTTCCACCACCACGGTCTGGCCCAGGTGCTTTTCGATCTCGTTGGCCACCAGGCGGCCCACCAGGTCGGTCGAGCCGCCGGCGGGGTAGCCCACGACGATGGTCACGGGCTTGTTGGGGTAGGAAGCATCAGCCAGGGCGGGAGCGGCCACCAGGGCCACGCCGCAGGCCAGTACGGTGCGGCGCAGGATAGTGCGGGTCATGAATTTCTGTCCTTCAGGGAGGAGGGGGGAGTGTTCGAAACGAGGTTGTTGCGAATTGTGCGATCTTCACCAGCAAGTTTGGTGCCAAAACGGCACATGCCCGTGCTGTTATCAGGGTATGCAAAAAACGCATCAAGCAGGTTGCAGAGCTTGCCAGAAATCCTCGGCCGAGGGGCTCAGTCGCCTTTTCGGGCGGTAGATGCGCACATCGAAGCGGATTTCCAGCGCGGCCCCCCCGGCCACGGCCAGCCGCCCGTCGCGGCAGTCGGCATGCACCATGGACCAGGGCAGCCAGGCCACCCCCAGGCCTTTGAGCGCGTATTCGTGTACCGCGTCGGCACTGTCGCACTCCACCAGACGCTGCAGGCGCGGGGCCTGGCGGTGGTTGGCCAGGTGGTCTTCCACCAGCCGGCCCAGCGCCAGGGCGCGTGCATAGGCCAGGTAGGGCACCGGTGTGCCCCTTTCAAAGCGGTAGCGGGCAGTGCCGGTCGCATCGGCACGGGCCACCGGCACCAGCTTGTCCGATGCCACATGCAGATAGTGGAACTGGCGCGTGTCCAGTCCGGGCGCCAGCGTGGGGTGGTGGTAGAGCAGCGAAAAATCGGCCTGGCCCTGCTCCAGCATCAACGCCGCCTGCTGCATGGAGGTGGTGCGCACCACCAGTTCGTGCTGGTTCAGCACCGGTTGCAGCTGCATCAGCCAGTCGGCGACCACGGTGCGCGCCAGCGTGCGGCCCGTGGCCAGGGTGATGGTGTGCGCCTGGCGACCGGCCGCGGCGCGCAATTCTTCCTGCGACTGTTCCAGCGTACGCACGATCTGTTCGGCGGAATCCAGGAACACCTCGCCCGCCGGCGTGAGCCGCACCGGGCTGCCTTCGCGCTCCACCAGGGGGGTGCCGGCCCAGGCCTCCAGCGCACGGATGCGCCGGCCGAAGGCCGGGTGGGTCACATGCCGCAGCTCCGCCGCACGGGTAAAGCTGCGCTCCTGCGCCAGGGCCACAAAGTCTTCCAGCCACTTGAGCTGCATAACAGGCGCTGCGCGGGGTGGGGGTTCAGCTGCGGGCGGCGGCCTGCAGCGTGGCGCGGGTGGCGATGGCCGCAGCGCGTGCGGCCTGGGCAAAGTCTTCGCCCTGCGATGCGTAGAGGATGGCGCGCGACGAGTTGATGATGATGGGGCCGCCGCCGATGCGTGCCGCCTTCACCGTGGCCACGGCATCACCGCCCTGGGCACCGACGCCGGGGATCAGCAGCGGCAGCGTGGGGGCCACGGCGCGCACGCGTTCGATCTCCTGCGGGCGGGTGGCGCCCACGACCAGACCCAGCTGGCCGTTGGTGTTCCAGGGGCCCTGGGCCAGCTTGGCCACATGTTCGAACATGTGCGGCCGGCCGGGGAGGTCGGCCAGGGTCTGTGCCTGCAGATCGTCCCCACCGGGGTTGGAGGTACGGCACAGCAGGAAGGCGCCTTTGCCCTCGTACTTGAGGTAGGGCGTGATGGAGTCGAAGCCCATGAAGGGCGAGAGCGTCACGGCGTCCGCACCGTAGCGTTCGAAGGCTTCCTTGGCGTACTGCTCGGCGGTGGAGCCGATGTCGCCGCGCTTGGCGTCCAGGATCACTGGCACATGGGGGGCGACGCGGCGCATGTGCGCCATCAGCTTTTCCAGCTGGTCTTCGGCGCGGTGGGCCGCGAAGTAGGCGATCTGGGGCTTGAAGCTGTTGACCAGATCGTAGGTGGCATCGACGATGGCTGCACAGAAGTCGTAGATCTTGGACGCATCGCCCTGCATGGCGCCGGGAAAGCGGCTGGGTTCGGGGTCCAGACCCACGCACAGCATGGAGTCATTGCGCGTGGACGCGTCGCGCAGCATGTCGAGAAAAGTCATAAAGCGCGATTTTAGAGGGGGCGGCCCATCGGCGCCCAGGCTGTCACCTGTGTCCCTCGGTGGCCCGGTTCTTGCCTGCACAATCGGCCGCCTATGCCCCGCTTCACGCCCCGTCAACTTGTCCTGCTGGTTTTGCTCACCGTCGTCTGGGGGCTGAACTGGCCCATCATGAAAGTCGGGGTGGCGCATTTCCCCCCGCTCACCTTCCGCATGGTGGCCATGTGGCTGGCCGTGCCGGTGCTGGCCGCGGTGCTGTGGCAGCAGAAAGCGCCCTGGACCGTGCCGCGCTCCGCCTGGGGCCGGCTGGCGGCGCTGACGCTGACCAATATGCTGTTCTGGCACTGCCTGATGATTCTGGCCATCCCGCTGCTGTCCAGCGGGCGTGCCGCCATCCTGGGCTACACCATGCCCATTTTTTCGGCCGTGCTGGGCGCGTTCTGCTTTGGCGACCGGCTGGCCGGCCGAGCCTGGGGCGGTGTGGTCGCTGCGGCCCTGGGCGTGGTGTTGCTGCTGTGGCACGAAACCGCCGCCATGGGCAGCCGCCCCGTGGGCGTGGGCCTGATGCTGGCCGCCGCCGCCGGCTGGGCCCTGGGCACGCAGCTGCTGCGCCGCACCAGCATGCCGGTGCCGCTGATGACGCTGTCGTTCTGGATGGTGCTGATCACGGCCGTCGTGCTGACCGTGCTGTCTGTGCTGCTGGAGCGGGAGCGCTGGGTGTGGCCGGACTCCACGGCCCTGGCCACCATCCTCTACAACGGTCCGCTGGCCATCGGCTTTGCCCAGGTGACCTGGTTCTTTCTGGCGCGCACGCTGCCGCCCGTGGCCTCCACGCTGAGCGTGATGCTGATTCCCGTGATCGGCGTGTTCAGCGGAGCCTGGTGGCTGGGCGAGGTGCTGCACTGGCAGGACTGGACGGCCGTGGGCCTGATGGTGGTGGCCATCGCTTCGGTGCTGTGGCCGGCGCGGTCGCGGTGACGGCCTGACGCTGCGGTGGCGGTACGCCCCGTCACGCAACTTTGCCTGCGCTTTACCTTGGCGTTGGCTGGGCGTTGCATGCACTGCCTACGATGGCTCCATCGATGTTTTCCGAGGAGGACCGCCATGCAAACGAGATTTTCCGCCGTGCTCGCCGCTGTGATCCTGGGCGCTGCCAGCCTGTCGGCCGTGGCCCAACCCGGCCCGCAGGGCGGACCGGGAGCGGAGCGCCACGACGCACCGCGCAAGGCGCCCGCCGCGCAGCCCCATCCGGGCAAGCCGGCCGCCCCCGCAGCCCACGCTGCACCCCATCAGCCTGCGCACGGCCAGGCCCAGCGCCATGGCGCCGGTCCGGACCACCGCTGGGTGCCGGGTTCGCGCGTGCCGCAGCAGTACCGGGGCCCGCACTATGTGGTGCAGGACTGGCAGCGCCATGGCCTGAAGCGGCCCGGGCGCGGTCAGCAATGGGTGCAGAACGGCCAGGACTATCTGCTGGTGGCCGTGGCGACCGGCGTGATTGCCCAGATCGTCTTCGGCCACTGAGTACCGGCAGGCCCGACCGCTGCGGCCGCCCTGGTCATCCCGTTCTGCAAGCCCGCCAGCAGCCTGGCGGGCTTTGTTTTTGATAGCTGCGTGCGCGCACGGGTATTGCGGAAAAAGCAGTGTTCCATGGGAACATCCGGGCCCAGGCCGCTACGCCGCTGCAACTTTGGGCGCTGTGCGCACTCAGACCGCATCCGGCTGCGTCCGCAGCCCTGTACCGCCCGCCACCCAAGGATGCCATGCTGAGCCATCTGCTCACCACCCTGATTGACGATATCGACGGTGACACCGTCACCCTGCGCGCGCTGCTGGAGGCCAGTGGCCGCCAGGGCATGCTGCTGATCTGCGCGCTGTCGTCGCTGCCGTTTCTGATTCCGGTGTCCATCCCCGGCGTGTCCACCGTGTTTGGCGCCGCGATCGTGCTGCTGGCCTGCGCGCTGTTCCTCAACCGCCTGCCCTGGCTGCCGCAGCGCATTCTGGACAAGCCGCTGGATGCCGCCAGGCTCAAGCCCGTGCTGCACAAGGGGGTGGCCGTGGTGCGCAGGATAGACCGCTGGGTGCAGCCGCGCTGGCCGGCGCTGACCGGCTGGACCATGCTGCGCGTGAACAGTGCCATGCTGGCATTTGGCGGCCTGCTGCTGATGGCGCCGCTGGGGCCGATTCCGTTTTCCAACACCGCACCGGCCGTGGGCATTCTGTTGCTGACCGTGGGCCTGGTGCAGCGCGATGGGCTGTTTGTGCTGCTGGGTTACCTGGGCCTGGTGCTGAGCGTGGCGTATTTCAGCGTGCTGGGCTATCTGGCCTGGACCGGTGGCAGCATGCTGTGGGGGTGAGCGCCCAGCCGGAGCAGAGGCCTGATCCCCCCAAAAGGAAAAAGCCCGCAGTGTGCACTGCGGGCTTTTTTTGAGGAGTCCCCTCGGGGCCGGCAGCGCACGGGCGGCCGTGGAGGGGTGATCCTCAGCCGTTGGCGCGCTTTTCCAGGATCTCGAAGGCAGGCAGCTTCTTGCCTTCCAGCACTTCCAGGAAGGCGCCGCCGCCGGTGGAGATGTAGCCCACGTCCTTCTCGATGCCGTACTTGGCAATGGCGGCCAGGGTGTCGCCACCGCCCGCAATGCTGAAGGCGGGGGATTCGGCGATGGCCTGGGCAATCACCTGGGTGCCATGGGCGAACTGGTCGAACTCGAACACGCCCACCGGGCCGTTCCAGACGATGGTGCCGGCCTTCTTCAGCTGTGCCGCCAGCAGGGCTGCGGTCTCGGGGCCGATGTCCAGAATCATGTCGTCGTCTGCCACATCGGTGGCTTTCTTGACGGTGGCCACGGCGTCGGCCGCAAAGGTCTTGGCGGTGACCACATCGGTGGGCACGGGCACATTGGCGCCGCGGGCGGCCATGGCATCGATCACGGCCTTGGCATCGGCCACCAGATCGGGCTCGGCCAGCGACTTGCCGATCTTCAGACCGGCCGCCAGCATGAAGGTGTTGGCAATGCCGCCGCCCACGATGAGCTGGTCCACCTTGTCGGCCAGGCTCTTGAGGATGGTCAGCTTGGTGGACACCTTGGAGCCGGCCACGATGGCGGCCAGGGGGCGTGCCGGTGCAGCCAGGGCCTTGTTCAGCGCGTCGATCTCGGCCGACAGCAGCGGGCCGGCGCAGGCGATGGGCGCGTACTCGGCGATGCCGTAGGTGGTGCCTTCGGCGCGGTGGGCGGTGCCGAAAGCGTCGTTCACAAAGATGTCGCACAGCTTGGCCAGCTTCTGGGCCAGTTCGGGCTTGTTCTTCTTTTCGCCCACATTCACGCGGCAGTTTTCCAGCAGCACGACCTGGCCGGGCGCGACTTGCACGCCGTCCACCCAGTTGGCGACCAGAGGCACCTCACGGCCCAGCAGCTCGGACAGACGCTGTGCCACGGGGGCCAGCGAGTCTTCGGGCTTGAATTCACCTTCCGTGGGGCGGCCCAGGTGGCTGGTGACCATCACGGCAGCGCCGGCCTTCAGCGCCATCTCGATGGCGGGCACGGAAGCGCGCACGCGCGTGTCTTCGGTGATGTGGCCGGCGTCGTTCAGCGGAACGTTCAGGTCAGCACGGATGAAAACGCGCTGGCCCTGGGCTTTGCCCTG
Source organism: Comamonas terrigena NBRC 13299 (assembly GCF_006740045.1). Classification (NCBI taxonomy): domain Bacteria; kingdom Pseudomonadati; phylum Pseudomonadota; class Betaproteobacteria; order Burkholderiales; family Comamonadaceae; genus Comamonas; species Comamonas terrigena. The sequence goes on along the minus strand of NZ_AP019749.1, from coordinate 4,578,490 downwards.
GGCGCACAGGTCGGAAAAGCGAATGATGTTCATGGCGGTGAAACCGGCAGGTCTTATAGAAGTGTGGGAGACGAAATCGGGTCGCATTGTAGAGGTCGGGGCTTGCGCCGTGCTGAGAAGGCGGGCGGAGCTCTTGGGCAATCCCTGGACATTGGGCCGGTGCTGGCCGCGGCATTCCGCCCATATCGCACCCATTTGGTGCGATATGGCGCCGGTGCTGGCCGGCCATGGCCGGGGCGCCTAGGATGGCCGTTTTCCACCGACAGTGTGTATGCCGTGGTCCCCCGGACCCGGCATGTTGCCTCCATGCCCGCCTGCTGCCTGCCCCATGTGTCTGCCTGCCCCCGTGGCCTGGGGCTGCCCGTGCGCGCGCAGAACCTGCTGCTGCCGGTGATGGCGCGCCTGAGCGAGCGTGCCGTGGTGCGCCGTGAAATCGGCCCCCGCCAGGCCGCACGGCCTGTACGCGCTGGCCTGGGTGTCGCAGGCCAGCGTGTGGCGGTGAGCCCAGTGCCCCCGGAGCCGGTCAGCCCGCGCGGGCGCATGCCGACGGACAGGCACAGCTGAATCCTTGCGGGCACGCCGGTGCCCGCAGACCGGATGCGCGCGCCCAGCCGTCACGCCGCGCCTCCCGCTGGCCTGCCAAGGAGCATGCGGTGTACCTGCCTGCCATGGGGATGCTGTCCCTGCCTACTTTTGCTTGCAATTTTGCCGTGCCTGCGGTGTCCGCCTGGTGGCGGCGCCTGCGGCCGTTGCGGCCGCAGCTGCACACCGAGCTGCGCATCGACGTGATGCTGCCCCTGGTCGACGGCGAGCTGGAAGCGCTGTACGAGCGGCTGTATCAGCCGGGCAACAAGCTCTACGGGCTGGAGCGCCGCCCCCTGCACGACCCGCAGTTCGTGCTGCACTGGCGCGAGGCCGACGGTGAATGGTTTGCCTATGTGGAAGATGTGGCCAACGCCTGCCTGGCCGGCTACACCGTGTTCAACCGCCTGGTGGAAGTGGACCGGCGCACCGACCGCCGCGTGCGCTCGCCCCATTCCCGCCTGGCGCCGGCCTACCAGCGCCGCGGCATTGCCAGCGCGGTGTACCAGCAGGTGCTGGACCGGGGCGTCTGCTTGCTCAGCGGCGCGCGCCAGTCGCCAGGGGCCCACGGTCTGTGGAACCGGCTGGCGCGCAGCTACGACAGCCATTACGTGGCGATTGCCGGTGACAAATCGCTGCAGCACCTGGGCCGGCGTGTGCCCGACGGTGCGGTGCTGGACCAGCGTGCCACCCGCCGCCTGCTGCTGGGCACGGGGTGGGAGCTGGAGGCCTTTGCACAGGCCGTGCAGATGGACTGCGCCTAGCCCGCAAGCAGCGTCCCGCCGGGCGGGTCTTACTTCCAGCGGGTGGGTTCGACGACGACCATGCCCTGGTTGCTGGACAGCGTCAGCTGCCCTTCCTGGATGGTGGCCTGCAGCTGCATGCTGCGTTCGGCCAGGCTGCCCAGTTGCTGGGCGACCTCGGAGTCGATGTACAGCACCTCCAGCTTGTCCTGGCGGTTGACCTTGCCCTCGATGCCTTTCCACCACACATGCGCCGCGTGGTTGAAGGGGTAGACCAGCACATGGTCGGACTTGTTGCAGGCCTTGGTGATGGGCTTTTCCTCGGGCTGGCCCACTTCGATCCACAGGCGTTTCTGGCCGGTGTAGTCGGTGATGTGGACATCGGGATCGTCCGGGTCGCTCAGGCCGATACCAAAGCCCAGCGTGCCGTCGCCGTTGCACAGGGCCTGCAGCTGCCAGGCGTTCAGCGCCAGGGCGACCAGGCGCACCATCATGCGTTCGTCGGTCTCGCTGGGGTGGCGTGCCAGGGTCAGGTTGTGGTCGGCGTAGTAGCCGTGGTCGATGTCGGCAATCGACAGATTGGCTTTGAAGATGGTGGACTTGATGGCCATGGCGGGACGTGGTGGCGGTGCTGCCCGCAGGCAGTCCTTGGGAAACTGTCAAAAACAAGAGCCGCCCGCGCGCCGGCAGTGGCGCTGAGGCAGCTCTACAGGGGAGCCTTGCGGGTGTGGCCACCCGCAGGAAGGCGCAGGGCCCGGCTCAGACGCGGCGGGCCAGCTCGGCCGCCTTGCCGATGTAGGAGGCCGGTGTCATGGCCAGCAGACGGTCCTTGTCGGCCTGGGGAATTTCCAGGCCATTGATCAGGCGGTGCAGGTCTTCGGCCAGCACGGTCTTGCCGCGGGTGACTTCCTTGAGCTTTTCGTACGCGCCTTGCACGCCATAGCGGCGCATCACGGTCTGGATGGGCTCGGCCAGCACTTCCCAGGCATTGTCCAGGTCCTGCTGCAGCCGCTCTTCGTTCAGTTCCAGCTTGTTCAGACCGGTCATCAGCGAGGTGTACGCCAGGGTGGCATAACCGAAAGCGACACCGATGTTGCGCAGCACGGTGGAGTCGGTCAGGTCACGCTGCCAGCGGGACACCGGCAGTTTTTCGGACAGGTGCTTGAGGATGGCGTTGGCCAGACCCAGATTGCCTTCGGCGTTCTCGAAGTCGATGGGGTTGACCTTGTGCGGCATGGTCGAGGAACCGATTTCGCCGGCCTTCAGGCGCTGCTTGAAGTAGCCCAGGGACACATAGCCCCAGATGTCGCGCGACAGGTCGATCAGGATGGTGTTGGCGCGGGCCACGGCGTCGAAGATCTCGGCCATGTAGTCGTGCGGCTCGATCTGGATCGAGTAGGGCTGGAAGGTCAGGCCCAGGCCCTGGGGTTCGGGGGTCTCGATGACCTTCTGGCTGAAGGCTTCCCAGTCGAAGTCGGGCCAGGCGGACAGGTGGGCGTTGTAGTTGCCCACGGCGCCATTCATCTTGGCCAGCGTCTTGACGTTGGCGATGTTGTCCGAGGCCTTTTGCAGGCGCATCACGACGTTGGCGATTTCCTTGCCCACGGTGGTGGGGCTGGCGGTCTGGCCGTGGGTGCGGCTGAGCATGGGCACCGCGGCGTACAGGCGGGCCATTTCGCGCAGCTTCAGGATGATGCGGTCCAGGGCGGGCAGCACCACCATGTCGCGGCCGACGCGGATCTGCAGCGCGTGGCTGGTGTTGTTGATGTCTTCGCTGGTGCAGGCAAAGTGCACGAATTCGGCGGCCTTGAGCAGTTCGGGACGGGCGTCGAACTTGGCCTTGATCCAGTATTCCACGGCCTTCACGTCGTGGTTGGTGGTCTTCTCGATCTCCTTGATGGCGGCGGCATCGGCTTCCGAGAAGTTGCTCACCAGACCGTGCAGATAGGTGCGGGCACCTTCGGACAGCGGGGGGAACTCGGCAAAACCGGCATCCGACAGCGCGATGAACCAGGTGATTTCCACCTGCACGCGGCGGTGCATATAACCCTGCTCGCTCATGATGGGGCGCAGGTCGGTCAGTTTGGCGGCGTAGCGGCCGTCGAGCGGGGAGAGGGCGGAGATGTGGGACAGGCTCATGGGGGGCGATTGTAGGTGGGACGGCTGCAATGCGCAGAGCCTGCCCCCGACAGCCCCGATAGAATTTGGCCCAGATTCCGGTGCCGGCGCATGCCGGCCCGCTGCCACGCCGTCTCCCCGCTGCCTTCCGCGAAAGCTTCCGCCATGTCTTTGTTGCTGATTGGTTCCCTCGCCAGCCCCTATGTGCGCAAGGTGCGCATCGTGCTGGCCGAAAAAAAGCTGGACTACCGTTTCCAGGAAGACAACCCCTGGGCAGCGGACACGCAGCTGCCCCAGACCAACCCGCTGGGCAAGGTGCCGGCCCTGGTGCTGGACGGCAAGGAGGTGCTGTACGACTCGCGCGTGATCGTCGAGTACCTGGACACGCTGTCGCCGGTGGGCCGGCTGATTCCGGCGGGCGGGCGCGAGCGCGCCCATGTCAAGACCTGGGAAGCCCTGGCCGACGGCGTGCTGGACGCCGGTGTGGCCATGCGCCTGGAACAGACCTGGGCCGGCCGCAGCGACGCCCAGCGCTGCCAGGCCTGGGTGGACCGCTCCCTGGACAAGGTGCAGCGCGGCCTGGATGCCATGCAGGCCCAGGCGCCCGGCGCACAGCCGTTCCTGACCGGCCAGCATCTGAGCCTGGCCGATATCGCCGTCGTCACGGCCGTGGACTGGCTGGCCTTCCGCTTTCCCCAGCAGGACTGGCTGCAGGGACGCCCGGCCCTGGCGGCCCTGCGCGAGCGCCTGGCCCCGCGCGCCAGCTTTGCCGACACGGCGCCGCGGCTCTGAACCGCCCCGCCAGCCCCGACCGCCCGCAAAAAAGCCACCCGCAGGTGGCTTTTTGCTTTGCATAAAAACGTTGTGAAGCGTCCCGAAACGAATTAAGAGAGGGAGGGAGGAGAAGCGCTCCAGGATGGACAGATGCCAAGCATGCAGGCTTCACAACAATAAACCGTTACGGTGGAAGCGATCACTCTCGCCAATCCACTACTTGCTAGATGGGCTCATTGGACAAAAGTTCCAGAGGGCCCGGGGAATTTTTATGTAACGGCTTGCATCCAGGCGGCCCGCAGGCTCAGCAATTGATCTCCAGCAGGCGGTCCAGCGGCAGGCGCACGCGCACGTCGCGCTGCGCCACCGGGGCGGAAATTTTCCAGTTCGGGTGGGCGGTGTCGCGCGGAATGGGCTCGCCCGTGGGCATGCCTTCCTTGTTCACCAGCACCGCCACCTTGGGGGTGGCGGCCGTGGTGCCGCGGCGCACGACCACGGCGGTTTCGCCGCTGGCCAGCTTGACCCAGGCGCCGGGCGGGTAGATGCCCAGCGACTTGATCAGCGCGGCGCCGGCTTCGTCCACCGACTTGGTCTCGTCGTAGTAGCTGGCCTGCATGGCCGAGGTGACCGACATGGGGTGGCGGTTGGCGCGGGGTGCGATCCGGGCGCCAAAGATGTCGGCGCGCTGGATCATCCGGGCCAGCTGGTCACCCGCCGTCTTCTCGGCCAGGCGGCCGGGTGCGCGCAGGTGGTGACCCCGCACGCCCTGCAGCCAGACCTCGTCGGTGACACCCAGGTCGCGCAGCATCTGCTCCGAGCGCAGGGCGTGGTCTTCCACGGCCTGGGCCTGGGTGGCGCTCAGCGGGGTGATCTGCTGGGCCAGGTCGTCCTGCAGATGGCCCATGCCCAGGTTCATGCTCAGACCGGCGCGGCCGATCTGGTGGATGCGCTCTTCCGGCCAGCGCAGGGTTTCCCGGGCGGAAATCATGCACACCGCCGCCACCAGCATGGCGTGGGTGGCGCAGTAGTGGCGGGTTTCCTCGGCGGACATCTGCACCAGGGCCAGCAGGGTGGCGTCCGGGGCTTCGGCGCAGTGGCGGGCCAGACCCTGGTGCATGTTCTCGAACCGGGGCAGAAAGCTATCCGGGTCGGGGGTGCGCATCAGCTGGGTCAGGCGGGCCTGCCAGGTGGGCCAGTGCGGGGTCTTGCGTTCCCGGTCGGCGGCATCTTCCTGGGCCAGGGTGGCATGCATGGTCATGCTGGAAATCATGCCCAGCGGCTTGTCCGACATCAGCATGTTCTGCAGGTGGGCCTTGAAGGCGCGGAAGCTGTCGCCCGACTCGTCGGTGTCCACGCACAGGGTCTGTCCACGGGCCAGCAGGATTTCCAGTTCCTTGGGCGTACGGATCACATAGCCCTTCTGGGCCAGCAAGGCACCGGCCACCCCGCGCAAGGCGAAAGGCAGGGGCTGACCCAAAGGAATGGTGTCAATATTCAGTTCAACAAGGTTCATGGCGGCCACATGGAAGATGTGACATATTTTTACATCTTATGGAGGACTGCTCCACGGAAATTTCCGTTGGAACTGGAAGTAATTGCTTACGCATCGCCAAAAACGGTCTGCCACAGCTGCCGGATGGCATCGGACTGGACCTGGACGCTGGCCGGATCTACCTGGCCGTTGCCCTCGTTCAGGCGCGACTGGTGCTGTACCCGGCGCAGTTCGCGGTAGGCCGCTGCCGCTGCCTGGCCCTGGCCTGCGGGCAGCAGCCCGGCGGCTTCGGCCCGTTGCAGCAGCGCGATATTGCCCACATTGTCGATGAGTTCACGGTGCTGTGCGGACTGGGACAGTACCAGGTACTGCACCGCGAACTCCGCGTCCACCATGCCGCCTTCGCTGTGCTTCACATCAAAGGCCGCACCGCGCACCGGATGGGCGGCGCGCACACGGGCACGCATGGAGACAATCTCCTCGCGCAGCGCTGCGGCGTCGCGGGGGGCGGTGATCACGGTTTCGCGCACGGCATCGAAGCGGGCGGCCAGATCGTCGCTGCCCAGCACGAAGCGCGCGCGGGTCATGGCCTGGTGTTCCCAGGTCCAGGCGGTGTTGCTGCCGCGTTGCTGCTGGTAGTCGGCGTAGGCCTTGAAGCTGGTGACCAGCAGGCCGGAGTTGCCATTGGGGCGCAGGGCGGTGTCGATCTCGAACAGATCGCCTTCGCCGGTCTTCACCGTGAGCCAGTTGATCAGCTTGCGCACAAAGGCGGCATAGACCTCCGGGGCGTTGTCGTCGGCGTCGTCGAAGACGAAGACGATGTCCAGGTCGCTGCCATAGCCCAGCTCCTTGCCGCCCAGCTTGCCGTAGCCAATGATGGCGAACTGCGGGACCTCGCGGTGGCGGTTTTTCAGGCGCTGCCAGCACCAGGACGCGGTCACGCGCAGCACGGTATCGGCCAGGGCGCTCAGGTCGTCGGCCACCTGTTCCACGGTGATGGCGCCTTCCACGTCGCGGGCCAGGGTGCGGAAGGTTTCCGCATGGTGGGCCCGGCGCAACAGGTTCAGCAGCGTTTCGTCGTCGTCCTCTCCGGTGGATTCCAGCGCCTGCAGGCGCAGCGCCATCTCGTGCTCGAAGTCGGCGGCGGAAAAGCGCTCCTGGAACAGGGCTTCGCCCGCCAGCTCGTCGATCACCCCCGGGTGCTGCTGCAGGTAGCGGGCCGGCCATTTGGCGGCGCCCAGCATGTGCAGCAGGCGTTCGTGCACGGACGGGCGCTCCAGCAGCAGGGCCAGATAGCTTTCTCGGCGCAGCAGCGGCTCCAGCCAGTTGATCATGCGCACGGCAGCTTCCTCGCCCACCTTGCCCTGCTGCACCCATTGCGCGGTGCGCAGCACCAGGCGGAACAGGCGGGTGCGGGCCTCGTCGCGCAGGCCCTGCACCCGTGGCAGGTCTCGCCATTCGGCGACGCGGCTGGACAGGGCCGGCGGCAGCTGTTCCAGCAGCGCTTCCAGATCGGGAATGGCCGGCCCCCCGGTGATGGCGCGCGGCCCGGCGCAGTTGCCGCTGGCGCAGTCCTGGGCCTTGTCGCCGCCCAGCAGGGTGTCGAATTCCTGGGCCACCAGTTCGCGGTGGGCATCGAGCTGGTGCAGGAAATCCTGGCAGCGGGCAAAGCCCATGGTCCGGGCAATCCATTCCAGGTCGTCGTCGCGCGTGGGCAGCACATGGGTCTGCTGGTCGTCCAGGTACTGGATGCGGTGTTCCACGCCGCGCAGAAAGGTGTAGGCCTCGGCCAGCTGCTGGGCCGTCTCCTGCGGCATCAGATTGGCACGGGCCAGGCGCTGCAGCGCTTCCAGCGTGGGGCGGCAGCGCAGTTCGGGGAACTGGCCGCCGCGCACCACCTGCAGCAGCTGCACGGTGAATTCGATCTCGCGGATGCCGCCGCGCGACAGCTTCACATCGTTGGCGCGTTCGGGGTGGCCGGCGCTGCGGCGGGTGGCATGTTCGCGGATCTGGCGGTGCAGGCTGCGCAGCGCATCGAACACGCTGTAGTCCAGATAGCGGCGGAACACGAACGGCAGCACCACGCCCCGTAGGCCCTGCACATTGGGGGTGGCAATGCAGGCCGTGGGCGCGACGATGCGGCTCTTGAGCCAGGCAAAGCGCTCCCATTCGCGGCCCTGCACCAGCAGATACTCTTCCAGCGACCCCAGGGACACGGCGGCCGGGCCGGAATTGCCATTGGGGCGCAGCGCCAGGTCGACGCGGAAGACAAAGCCGTGCTCGGTGGTGTCGCCGATCAGCGCATAGATGGCTTTGACCACGCGGCCAAAGTATTCATGGTTGGAGAGCTTGCCGCGCCCGTCGGGCAGGCCGGCGGTGTCGCCATCGTGTTCGTAGACATAGATCAGGTCGATGTCGCTGGAGACGTTCAGCTCCCGCGCGCCGAACTTGCCCATGCCGATGATCCACAGCTGGACCGGCTGGCCGTCGGGGCCCTGCGGGGCTCCATGGCGGCTGTCCAGATCGGCGCGGGCGGCCTGACAGGCCCGGTCCAGGGCCAGCTCGCCCAGCGCGGTCATGCTGCCGGTGACGGCGCCCAGGTCGGCCGTGCCATCGCAGTCCAGGACCATGGTGCGCTCCAGCACCAGCTGGCGCAGGATGCGCAACGCGGCCCCCAATTCATAGGGCTGGGCCAGCAGGGCGTCGAGTGCCTGCTCCATCGTGGCACGGGTGGGCACGCCGGCCGGCAGCAGCGGGAACAGGGCGTCGTAGCGCCGGTGCAGACGCTGCCAGAAGCGTGAATAGGCCGCAGGCGGCAAGGCGGGGGTTGCGTGTTCGGCCGGGGAAATGTCTGCGCTCTGCATGTTCACCAAGGGATAGGGCCTGGGAAGCGTCTGCCAGCACCATGCCCCTACATGCTCCCTGTGCCGGGAGCCGCGGGTCATAATTTGGCCACTCTTCACCTTGCCAATGATCGATCCGAAACCGCACCCCTCCCGCCTGCTCCACAGGGCAGCAGTGGTGGCGCGGTGGGCGCTGGCAGGGCTGCTGGCCTTCTGGTTGCTGCTCGCGGCCACGGCCGGGGTGCTCCATGGATTCATTGTGCCGCGAATCGGGGACTACCGCGGCAAGCTGGAACAGCTGGCCGCTCAGGCCTTGGGGGTACCGGTGCGCATCGGTGCCGTGACCGCCTATTCCGACGGTCTGGTGCCCAGCCTGGAGCTGAAGGATGTGGAGCTGCAGGACGCCCAGGGCCGGCCTGCGCTGCAGCTGCCGCAGGTGGTGGTGGCCGTCTCGGCCCGCTCCCTCTGGCGCAGGGGGGTGGAGCAGATCGTCGTGGAGTCTCCGCAGCTGGATGTGCGGCGTCGGGCCGACGGGCGCTGGGAAGTGGCGGGCCTGCTGCAGCAGGACGACGCCACGCCGGACAGCAGCCCCCTGGAATGGGTGCTGGACCAGCCCGAAATCGCCATCCGCAACGGCGTGCTGCGCTGGAACGATGCCCTGCGGAACACCCCCGAACAGCAGCTCGAAGGCGTGAACCTGGTGCTGCGCAACGGGCACTGGCAGCATGCGCTGCGCATGGACGCCCGGCTTCCCCTGGCGCAGGGGGGCGGTGCACTGCAGGTGATGGGCAACTTCAAGGAACCGGTGCTGGCCGTCAGCGGCCGCCCCTGGGAACGCTGGCAGGGACAGTGGTTTGCCCAGGGAGCCTTGCAGCAGGTGCCGCACCTGCCCTGGCCGGCCGAATGGGGAGTGGACCAGGTGCAGGCACGGGGCGACTTTCGTGCCTGGGCCGATGTGCGCAAAGGCGCGCTGGCCGGTGTCACGGCCGACCTGCGCCTGCCCCAGGCGCGGGTGGACTGGCGCAACGGACAGCCCGCGCTGGACCTGCAGCAGGTGGCCGGTCGGCTGGACCTGCAGGCCCTGGACGGGGGCTGGCAAGCCCGGGGAACGGGCTGGACCTTCACCCTGGCCGACGGCGCCCACTGGCCGGCCAGCGATGTGACGCTGCGCTGGCCCCAGGCCGGTAGCGATACACCCCATGCGCTGGAAGCCAGCTACCTGGATCTGGCGCTGGCCCGGGCCGTGGCCCAGCGGCTGCCCCTGCCGGAGGATGCCCAGGCGCAGCTGGCGCGCTGGGAGCTGCAAGGCCGGGCGGAAAAATTGCAGCTGCGCTGGCAGCCGGCCATGGCCGGCCACCCGCTGCGCTACCGGGCCCAAGGCCAGCTGCAGGGGGTGAGCTTGCGCGACCTGCAGGCTGACAGCCACACGCCGGGTCTGCACAACGCCAACCTGCGCTTCACCTTCGACCAGCAAGGGGGCTCGGCCGATGTGGAGATGCGCCAGGGGGCGCTGGAATTTCCCGGTATTTTTGAAGAGCCCCGCATCCCGGTGGACCGGCTGCAGGCCAGCCTGCGCTGGAGCCAGGATGCCCACGGGCGCTGGTCGGTCCAGGTGCCGCAGGCCCAGTTTGCCAATGCCGATGCGCAAGGCCAGCTGCAGCTGCGCTGGCAGATGGGGGCCGATGCGGCCCGGCGCCTGCCGGGCGATCTGGAGCTGGAAGGCGTGCTCAGCCGCGCCAATGGCGCACGCGTGCACCGTTATCTGCCGCTGGAGGTGCCGCAAGACGCGCGCCACTATGTGCGCGACAGCGTGCGCAGCGGCAGCGCCAGCAATGTGCGCTTCAAGGTGGCGGGGCCGCTGGAACAGTTCCCCTTCGACACCCATGGAAGCAAAGGTGTGTTCCACATCGTCGCACCGGTGCGGGACGTGGTCTATGACTATGTGCCGCCGCGCCTGCGTGCGGAGGGCGAAGCCCCCTGGCCGCTGATCACCCAGCTGGCCGGGGAGCTGGTGTTCGACCGGGCGGGCATGCAGGTGCGCAACGCCCAAGGCTGGTTTGGCGAGCACAGCAAGGTGCCGCTTGAAGCCATCCAGGCCGCGATTCCGGACCTGTCCACCCCGGTGCTGGACGTCTCTGGCCATGGCAAGGCGGCGCTGCCGGCCTGGCTGGATGTGGTGGCACGCTCCCCGTTGGCCGGGATCACCGAGCATGCGCTGGACCGTGCTGCGGCGGCCGGTCCCGCCACGCTGAAGCTGGCGCTGCATCTGCCGATCGAGCAGTTGGAGCATGCTCGGGTGACCGGCACGGTGGGCCTGCAGGGCAACCGGCTGCGCCTGCGTCCCGATGTGCCCGAGCTGCAGGAGGCCCGGGGCATGGTGCATTTCAGCGAGAAGGGCTTCACCCTGCAGAGCGTACAGGCCCAGTCGCTGGGCGGCAATGTGTCGCTGGCCGGCGGGCTGCAGGTGGGCAAGGGCGCGCCGGCGCTGGACATCCGCGCCCGAGGCCGCGCCACGGCCGAGGGGCTGCGCAGCGACGCCTTTCTGGCGCCGGTGGCGGACCTGGCCCGGCATGCCACGGGTGCCACCGAGTACGAGGTGCAGGTGGGCTTGCAGCGGGAGCTGCCGCAGATCGTGGTGCGCAGCAGCCTGCAGGGCATGGCGCTGAATCTGCCGGCCCCGCTGGGCAAGGCGGCCGAGGTGGCGGCCCCGCTGCAGGTGGCCCAGCGGCTGACACCGGCTGCGGCAGGCGACAGCAAGTCCCCGTTGCAGGACATGTTGCAGATCCATGTGCAGGACCGCGCGTCGCTGACCTATGTCTACGACCAGACGGGCCCGCAGGCCAGGGTGACCGGGGGCTGGATCCAGCTGGGCCGCGACATCGGACCCGCCGGGGCCTGGCCCGCAGGCTGGAACGGGGGCCCTGGCGTGCAGGCACAGGCCCAGCTGGACACCCTGGACATCGACGCCTGGCGGGCGCTGGCCACCCCGGCGGCGGAAGCCGGGCGCGTGGCCCCCGCCGCGGCGCCGGTGCCGGCGGACGTGCTGCCCTATCTGCCCCAACGCCTGGGGCTGCGCGTGGACCAGTTGCACCTGCATGGCCGCGTGCTGTACGACGTGGTGGCCGGGCTGACCCAGTCCGATGCCGTCTGGCGCGGCAACATCCAGGCGCGGCAGCTGGGCGGCTATGTGGAATACCATCCGCCGGGTAAGACCCACCCCCAGGGCCTGGTGTTTGCCCGTCTGTCCCACCTGCTGCTGCCCGAAGGGGCGGCCGACCAGGCCGACAGCCTGCTGCAGTCCCAGCCCCAGCAGATGCCGGCGCTGGACATTTCGGTCAAGGAATTCGCCCTGGCCGGCCGGGCACTGGGCAGCCTGGCGGTGCAGGCCCAGAACCAGCGCCGCGATGGCCAGCCGCAGTGGGTGCTGGACCGCTTCGATGTGAGCCTGCCCGAGGCCACGCTCACCGCACAGGGCACCTGGGGTGGCCCGGATGCCCTGCGCCGCCGCACCCAGCTGCGCTTTACGCTGGCCCTCAAGGATTCCGGCGCGCTGCTGGAACGTTTTGCCATGCCCGGCGTGGTGCGCGGCGGCAAGGGCAGTCTGGAAGGCGAGCTGGGCTGGCGCGGCGCACCGATTGCGCCGGACTGGCACAGCATGGCCGGCAAGCTGCACCTGGATGTGGGCCAGGGCCAGTTCCTGAAGGCAGAACCCGGGCTGGCCAAGCTGCTGAGCGTGCTCAGCCTGCAATCCCTGCCGCGGCGCATCGGGCTGGACTTCCGCGATGTGTTCAGCAGCGGTTTTGCCTTTGACTTTGTCCGCGGCGATGTGACCGTGGCCCAGGGCGTGGCCCGCACCAACAACCTGCAGATGAAGGGCGTGAACGCCGCCGTGCTGATGGAAGGCCAGGCCAATCTGGCCGACGAGACCCAGCAGCTGCGCGTGGTGGTGGTGCCGGAAATCAATGCCATGACGGCTTCGCTGGTGGCCACGGCCATCAACCCGGTGATCGGTCTGGGCAGTTTCCTGGCCCAGGCCGTGCTGCGTGGTCCGCTGGTGGCGGTGGCGACACGGGAGTTCGACATCACCGGCAGCTGGTCCGAGCCCGAGGTGCGCGCCGTGCCCCGGCGCACCGCACCGCCCACTGCCGGAGGCACGGTGCCCCCGGCAGCGGCCGGCGCGCCATCGACCAAGGAGCCCCAGCCATGAAGATCGCCGCCCTGCAAATGGTGTCCACCCCGGTGGTGGAAGAGAATCTGTGCACCGCCCGAACGCTGCTGCTGCAGGCCGCCGAGCGGGGGGCGGAGCTGGTGGCCCTGCCCGAATACTTCTGTGCCATGGGCCGCAGCGATACCGACAAGCTGGCCTATGCCGAGCGGTGGGGCGATGGTCCCATCCAGTCCGCTCTGGCGGACTGGGCGCGGGAAGCCGGGGTGTGGCTGGCCGCAGGCACGCTGCCGCTGGTGGCCCTGGCCCCGGACCATGTGCGCAACACCAGTCTGCTCTTCAGCCCGCAAGGGCAATGCGTGGCGCGCTACGACAAGGTGCACCTGTTCCGCTTTGCCACGGGACAGGAGCAGTACGACGAATCCCGGGTGGTGGAACCCGGTGACCGGCCGGTGACGGCAACCCTGACCGACCGCAGCGGCCAGACCTGGACCCTGGGCCTGAGCGTGTGCTACGACCTGCGCTTTCCCGAGCTGTACCGCGCGCATGCCGCCGCGGGCGCGGACCTGGTGCTGGTACCCAGTGCCTTCACGCACACCACGGGCCGGGCGCACTGGGAGCTGCTGCTGCGCGCCCGGGCGGTGGAAAACCAGTGCTATGTGCTGGCGCCGGCCCAGGGCGGTATCCACGACAATGGGCGCCACACCTGGGGGCACAGCATGCTGGTCGACCCCTGGGGGCAGGTGCAGGCCCTCCAGGCCGCCGAAGGTGCTGGCGTGGTGCTGGGCCAGATGGACCGCACCTATCTACGGCAGGTGCGGCAGCAACTGCCTGCTTTGGAGCATCGCGTCCTGTGAATTCCCTGCAAACTTGGCCTTGGCGCCGTTGGCACAGTGCCTGGCGGCGCTGGTCGTTGTGGACCCTGCTGGTGGTGCTGGTGGTCAGCATGCTGGTCACCATGGTGTGGCTGGCCGGCCGCTACGAGGCCAGCCAGGTCCAGGACAAGCTGGAACGCGACACCGTGGGCGCGGTGTCCGAAATCCGCTCCGCGCTGGCCCGCAACATGCAGGATCTGCAGGCCCTGAATGCCGGGGATGTGGCGCTGGAAGACTGGCGCGTGCGTGCCGCCGAGCTGCTGCAGGTGCGCCGCGAGATCGTGCGCGTGGAATGGCGCAACGCCGCCATGCGGCTGGTGGCCCACGCCGAGACCCCGTACCGCGGCGAATACTGGAGCGACAACTTCCGCGAGGAAAGCGAAACCCATGCTGTGGCGGCCTGTTCCAACGCCCGGCGCACCAATGCGGCGACCTATTCGCCCAGCTACTTCCAGCTGCTGGGCGAGGGCCTGGGCATGGAGCTGATGGAGGCCTGCCAGCCACTGCAGCACCAGGGCCATTTCGTGGGCTATGTGGTGGCCACCTATTCGCTGCCCAACATCCTGAGCAGCCAGGTCAGCAAGAACCTGACGCGCAACCAGGAGGTCTCGTTCACTGAGCCCGATGGCACGCGCCTGGCCCTGGTGGGGGCGGCCTGGCGTGGCACGCGCGTGTTCTCGGCCCAGCAGCTGCTGGACCTGCCGGGCCACACGCTGGTGTTGCGCATGGACAGCTGGCACCGGGCTCCCAACGTGTTCCCGAACGTGCTGACCGCGCTGGTGACGGCCATGTCGATTGCGCTGGTGAGCGTGCTGGTGGTGCTGGTGCGCGACAACCGGCGCCGCCTGCGTGCCGAACGCGACCTGGGCGATGCGCTGGCCTTTCGCAAGGCCATGGAGGATTCGCTGATCACCGGCCTGCGCGCGCGGGACCTGCAGGGCCGCATCAGCTATGTGAACCCGGCGTTCTGCGCCATGGTGGGCTTCAGCTCCGAGGAACTGCTGGGGCTGGACATCGCACCCTACTGGCCGCCGGAGCTGGCGCAGGAATACCGCCAGCGCCAGGGGCGCCGGCTGTCCGGCGCCATTCCCACGGCGCGCGAGGGCCATGAGTCGGTGTTCATGCGCAAAGACGGCACGCGTTTCCCGGTGCTGATCTTCGAAGCGCCGCTGATCAATGCCCAGGGCCAGCACACGGGCTGGATGAGCGCGTTCATCGACATCAGCGAGCAGCGCCGCATCGAGGAAATCTCCCGCGCCTCGCAGGAGCGTCTGCAGGCCACGGCCCGCCTGGCCACGGTGGGCGAGATGGCCTCGCTGCTGAGCCACGAGCTGACCCAGCCGCTGATGGCCATTGCCAGCTACGCCTCGGGCTCGCTGCACCTGCTGGAGGGTTCGGGCAACACGCCGGTGGCGCAGCTGACCGGCGAGCAGGCGCGGGAGCAGCTGCAGGAGCTGGTGGCCGTGATGCGCAAGATCGGCTTCCAGGCCGACCGTGCCGGGCGCGTGATCAAGAGCGTGCGCGACTTCGTGCGCCGCCGCGACCAGTCGCGCGAAGCCGTGTTTCCGCAGGAGCTGCTGGATGCCGTGCTGCCGCTGGTGCGCATGCAGGCGCGCAAGCTGGGCGTGGACGTGGAGACCTATGTGGCCCCCGGCCTGCCGCCGGTGTGGTGCGATGTGACCATGGTGGAGCAGGTGCTGCTGAACCTGACGCGCAACGGCATGCAGGCCATGGAGGCGGCGCAGATCGTGGAGCGTCGGCTGGAAGTGCGGGTCCAGGCACCGGAAGCCGGACAGCCTGCCGACCGGCTGGTGTTCTCTGTCAGCGATTGGGGCACGGGGATTCCGGACGAGGTGGCTGAACAGCTGTTCGGGGCCTTTTTCACCACCCGCCCGGAGGGCATGGGCCTGGGTTTGAGCCTGTGCCGCACGGTGGTGGAGCAGCATGGCGGACAATTGCAGCACCGTCAGCACCAGCCACGTGGTACGGTATTCACTTTCACGCTGCCCGTTGCGGTACCGCAGTGAAGCCACTCTCCCCCTGACAGATACCATGGAACCAGTCCCCAACGCTACCGTCTACATCGTCGACGATGACGCCGATGTGCGCGAGGCTCTTGCCTGGCTGCTGCGCTCGCGGCGGCTGCTGAGCGAATCCTATGACAGTGCCGAGGCCTTTGAAGCCATGCTGGCCTCGCACAGCCCTTCGCGCACCCCTTGCTGCCTGCTGCTGGACGTCCGCATGGGCGGCAAAAGCGGTCTGACGCTGTTTGACGACCTCAAGGCCCAGGACCAGATCGGCCGCATGCCGGTGATCTTCCTGACCGGCCACGCCGATGTGCCCACGGCGGTGGACACCGTCAAGCGCGGTGCCTTTGATTTCTGCGAAAAACCGTTTTCCGACAACGGACTGGTGGACCGCATCGAGCAGGCGCTGGCCGTGTCGGCCCAGTGGCTGGAGGCGGCGGCCCAGCAGGAGACGGTGCGCACCCGCCTGTCCGAGCTGACCGAGCGCGAGCGCGCCGTGATGGGCCTGGTGGTGGAAGGTGTGCCCAACAAGCTGATTGCGGATCAGCTGGACATCAGCGTGCGCACGGTGGAGGTGCACCGCGCCCGTGTGTTTGACAAGATGCAGGTCAAGTCGGCGGTGGAGCTGGCCAATCTGCTGCGTGCCCACGGCCAGTTGCCGGCGGCCTGAGCCCCGCCAGGGTGGTGGGACGCATGGCCGCCACGACCCAGGTGTTTCCCTATGCAAAAAGGCCGCGACTGCGGCCTTTTTGTGGTCTGGCGCCGACGGTTTTACTGGGCCGAACGTTCGCCCACGAAGATTTCCACGCGGCGGTTGCGGCCACGGCCTTCGGCCGTGTCGTTGGTGGCCACGGGCTGCATGGAGCCACGGCCTTCCACACGGATGCGGTTGCCGTTCACACCGCGGGCAGTGAGGTAGTTGCGGGTGGATTCGGCGCGGTGCAGCGACAGCGGATTGTTGATGGCGTCGGTGCCGGTGCTGTCGGTGTGGCCCACGATGCGCACATCGGTGTTGGGGTTGTTGCGCAGGCCTTCGGCAAAGCGGTCCAGGATGGGGGCGAAGTTGCTCTGGATGTCGGACTTGCCGGTGGCAAACGAGATGTCGCTGGGGATGTCCAGCTTCAGCTGGTTGTCTGCCGTCTGGGTCACGGCCACGCCGGTGCCCTGGGTGGCGGCTTCCATCTCGCGCTTTTGCTTTTCCATGTGCTGCGACCAGATGTAGGTGCCCAGGCCGCCCACGGCAGCGCCTGCAACCGCACCCACACCGGCTTTGCCGCCGGTGGCCGCGCTGATGGCGGCGCCGGCCAGGGCGCCCACGCCGGCACCGGTGGCGGTGCGGCGGGTGGTGTCGCTCATGCCAGTGTTGGCGCAGCCGGTGATGGTGAGGACGGCGGCCGTGGCGGCTGCAAGGATGATCTTGTTACGCATAAAAAACACTCCTAGTCAGGTTGCGTGGAGTAGGCGACGCGGCAATCGCCACGTCGCGGACCTGAAATTGTGGTGACGTGATGCCTCGAGGCTATCAGCGTCTCGGGCCGGTTCACGTAGGACACCAGAGGCAGTGTAGGCCGTTGGTAGGGGGAGTGTGCGCTGGCACTGCGGGCAATGAAGATTTTTCATAGTGTGCGCAGCCACCTCGGACGCCCGCACGGCCAGGCGGGCCGGTCCGGCGGCCAGCGCCATGCTGCGCCGCAGCGATGCACCATGCCCGTGCGCAACACCCGGTGCCACGCCGCGGTCGCCGCGCCGGAGGCTAGTGCTGCGGTGGCTCGTCCGGCGGCGGTCGTTCGCCCTTGGGGCGACCGGAGAACATGGTCCACCAGACAATCAACACCAATACCAACAAAGCCAGTAGCGCTTCAAGCAAAATCAGGGTCATGAATCTCTCTCTCCTGCTGCGAGCATCGTTGGCTGTCATTGTAGGAAGCCTGGTGGCCTGCTCCAGCCCCCCCAAGCCTACGGGTTCCGGCCCATTGCCTTCCGAGCCTTCGATCGCCCTGGGCGATGGCAGCGACGCCGAGCCGCTGCCGCCCACGGCCCTGCAGCCCAAGAGCCGCTGGGTGCCGGTGCGCTGGGCCGAGCTGCCCGGCGTGCAGCAGGACGCCCTGCACGAAGCCTGGAACGCCATGCTCAAGAGCTGCGAGCGCCCCAGTCCGGCGTTTTCGCCGCTGTGCGGCGAGGTGCGGCGCATGAGCCTGTCCAGCGAGGCCGAGCAGCAGCTGTGGCTGCGCTCCCGCCTGCAGCCTTACCGCGTGGAAGGCCATGACGGCCGCGTGGACGGCATGCTGACCAGCTATTACGAGCCGCAGATCATCGCCAGCCGCCAGCCCACGGCCGAGTTCAACATTCCGCTGTATGCCCTGCCGGCCGGCCGCACCGCCAAGGGCGGCCCCTGGTACACCCGCCAGCAGATCGAAACCCTGCCCGCCGCCCAGGCCGCGCTGCAGGGCAAGGTCATTGCCTGGATGAACGATCCGGTCGAGGCCATGGTGCTGCACATCCAGGGTTCGGGACGCCTGCAGATCACCGAGCCCGACGGCCGTGTGCGCCAGGTGCGCGTGGCCTACGCCGGCACCAACGACCAGCCGTACAAGAGCATCGGCAGATGGCTGCTGGACCAGGGCCTGGTGCGCGATGCCACCTGGCCGGGCATCAAGGCCTGGATCGCGCAGAACCCCGGCCGTACCCAGGAGCTGATGTGGAGCAATCCGCGCTATGTCTTCTTCCGCGAGGAAGCCCTGGAAGGAGTGGACATCAACTTCGGGCCCAAGGGCGCGCAGGGCGTGGCGTTGACGCCCGGGCGCAGCATTGCCGTGGACCGCGGCAGCATTCCCTATGGCACGCCGGTATGGCTGCATTCCACCGGCCCGCAGGTCAGCCTGAGCCGGCTGGTGCTGGCGCAGGACACGGGCAGCGCCATTGTGGGTGCCGTGCGTGCCGACTATTTCATGGGCTGGGGGCATGAAGCCGGGGAGCTGGCCGGGCGCATCAAGCAGAACCTGCGTCTCTGGGTGCTGTGGCCCAAGGGCGTGCCGGTGCGCGGAGGCTAGTCTCCGCTGCCGCCGGTGCTGCGCAGGCGATGGGCGCTTGCTCTGGCGCAGGTCTTTCCGGGCCGCAGATCCGGCAGGCCCTCGCCAGTGCAGACATTTCGGGCAGCATGCTGCGCTGCAATAAAAAGGGATGCCCCGGGCATCCTTTTTTGTGGGCATCGGCCACCCGGCGCGGCCGGGCCGCCGGGTCAATCCGTCTCGAAGTAGCGGCGCACGGTCGGCGGGGTGTCGTGCACATGGAAGGCCAGCTTGCGTTCGCGCAGCGCCACATCGGCGGCCGTCACGCGTTCAAAGCGGCGCAGGTGCTCGGTCCAGGATTCATCCACGATCTGCTCCACATAGCGCTCGGGCTGCTCCATGCTGTGCAGCAGGCTCCAGCCCACCGCCCCCTGGCGCAGGCGGCTGCGGCGGCTTTCCTGCATCAGCGTGCGAAAGCGCCGGGCCTTGGCGGGGTTGATGCGGTATTCGATCTGTACCACCACGCGGCCGCCTTCGGGGCGGTCGTGCGTAGGCGGTATCCAGGCCTTGGAGGGGCTCAGGTCTTCCAGCGCCTGGCGCTCGGTCACCAGGCGCTGCACCAGCAGCATCACCAGCACGCCGGTGACGGCCGCGGCCATCAGGCTGGTGGGCACGCTGGTCAGCGAGGCCACCTTGCCCCACAGTGCCGCACCGATGGCCGTGCCGCCCATGATGGACATCTGGTAGGCCGCCATGCCGCGGGCACGCACCCAGTTGGGCAGGGCCATCTGGGCCTTCACGCCCAGGCTGTTGGCGGTGGAGATCAGCGCCATGCCTGCCACCATCATGCAGGCAATGGCCAGCAGCAGGTGCGGCACCAGGGCCACGCCCACCGTGGCCAGTGCCATCACGCAGGTGCCGACAATCACCAGCTTTTCGCCCAGCGCCTGGCGCAGGCGCGGCAGAAACATGGCGCTGATGATGGCGCCTGCACCCATGGAGGCCAGCAGGATGGTGAAGGTGCCGGCGCCGCCGACAAAGTGCCCCTCGAAACGCTGGGCCGTCAGCGGCAGCAGCGCCATGATGGCGGTGGACATGAAGAAAAACGCCACGGTGCGCGCAATCACGGCGCGCATGCGCGGCGACTCCTTGACGAACTGCAGGCCCACGCGCATCGCGCTGTGCAGGCGTTCGCGGCCCAGCGGGTTTTCCGGCTGGTGGCGCTTCCAGCGCACCAGCACGATGCCGGAGAGGATGGACAGCACGGCATTCAGCACAAACACCCAGGCGCTGCCCAGGCTGGCGATGATGGCGCCCGCCACCAGCGGGCCGACGATGCGCGAGGCATTCATGGCCACGCCGTTGAGCGCCATGGCCGATGGCAGGTGGGCCTTGCTGACCATCTCCGGCAACAGGGCGGAAAACACCGGCCAGCGCATGGCCGTGCCGATGCCGTTGGCAAAGGTGAGGGCCAGCAGCAGCGGTGCCGTCATCCAGCCCATGGCCACGGTGATGCACAGCAGCACCGCCACCGTGGCCACCAGGAACTGGGTGGCAATCACATAGCGGCGGCGGTCCAGGATGTCGGCCAGCGCTCCGCTGGGCAGGCCCAGCAGAAAGACCGGCAAGGTGGAGGCGGTCTGCACCAGGGCGACCAGCACCGGCGAGGTGGTCAGCGAGGTCATCATCCAGGCTGCGGCCACATCGTTCATCCACATGCAGATATTGGCCGCCAGCGTGACCCCCCAGAGCATGCGGAAGCTGGGGGAAGCCACCAGCGGTGCCCAGGTGGACACCGGCTTGCTGGCCTGGGGCGAGCGGCTGTGCGGGCTGGCCGGGTCTTCCAGCACCTGGCCGGCGGGCGCCGGCGCCGGTGCAGGCGGAACGGGCGCAGCAGGGCCGTGCGCGCCAGAAGAATCGGAAGAGGGGGGAGGAGAGGCTTCGGACATGGCCGGGCCATTGTGCTTGGAAGCCGCGCGCCGTGCAGGCGGTCGGACGCCTTGGTGACAGTCAGTTGGCGGTCTTGCGGCGCGGCCGGGGCGTGCTGCAGTGCAGCGTTGTCCGCGGGTTGCACTAGCCCCTGGCAGGCGCCTTGGGCTGCAGATGGCCCAGCGGCCAGGCGCTGCTGGACTTGACCTCGCCCAGCGAAAAGCTGGTGTGCATGTCTTTCACATTTGGCAGGTTCAGCAGCACGGTGCGGGTGAAGTGCGAAAAGCTTTCCAGGTCCTTGGCCACCACCTGCAGCTCGAACATGCCTTTGCCGCTGATGTAGTGGCAGGACACGACTTCGGGAATGGCGCGGATGGCTTCCTCCATCTCGCGGGTGCGCACGCCGGTGCTGATTTCGGCATCGATGCGCACAAAGGCCAGCACGCCCAGGCCGATCTTGTGGCGGTCGATCTCGGCGTGGTAGCCGCGGATGAAGCCCGCCTCTTCCAGCGCCCGCACGCGCCGCCAGCAGGGCGCAGCCGACAGTCCCACGCGCTGGGCCAGCTCGGCATTGGTCAGGCGGCCGTCGGCCTGCAGGGCGGCAAGTATGCCCAGGTCGAATTTGTCGAGATTGTTCACTTTTTGGTAGATCTGAGAAAAATCCTTGCGCAAGACTGCAGGAAGTCGGCAAAGAAAGCAATCACCTTCCGGGCGGTGGAACCTACACTTGACCCGCATCATCGAAATTACATACAAAAGGTGCGGGGCCATGTCTGCGGGATTCGCTCCAGACGGGACCACTGCGCCGCCCATGGAGACAAGCGATGAAAGCCTATTCCGAAGCCGGGTGCGCCAGCGTGCGCGCCCCAGCCGAGCCCCGCCTTCCGGCCCAGGGCGCAGGAACTGCCGCTGCAGTGCATGGAGGTGGCCTATGAACGCCCCCTTGCCCGAAAGCGTGCGCCGCGCACTGGAAACCGTCACGCTGGATGACAAGTACGACCTGCAGCATGGACGTGCCTTCATGAGCGGGGTGCAGGCGCTGGTGCGCCTGCCCATGCTGCAGCGCCAGCGCGATGCCCAGGCCGGCCTGAACACGGCCGGTTTCATCAGCGGCTACCGGGGCTCCCCGCTGGGCACCTACGACCAGTCGCTGTGGGCCGCCAAAAAGCATTTGCAGGCCAATCACATCGTCTTCCAGCCGGGCGTGAACGAGGAACTGGCCGCCACGGCCGTCTGGGGTACGCAGCAGCTGGATCTGTACCCTGACTCCAAGAAGTTCGACGGCGTGTTCGGCATCTGGTACGGCAAGGGCCCGGGTGTGGACCGCTGCTCCGATGTGTTCAAGCACGCCAACATGGCGGGCACCGCCAAACACGGCGGCGTGATTGCTATTGCGGGCGATGACCACATCAGCAAGTCCTCCACCGCCGCCCACCAGAGCGACCATATTTTCAAGGCCTGCGGCACGCCGGTGTTCTTTCCCAGCAATGTGCAGGACATCCTGGACATGGGGCTGCACGCCTTCGCGATGAGCCGGTTTTCGGGCCTGTGGTCCGGGCTGAAGACCATCCAGGAAGTGGTGGAGTCCTCGGCCAGCATCTCGGTCGATCCGGACCGCGTGAACATCGTGCTGCCCGAAGATTTTGTCATGCCGCCGGGCGGGCTGCATATCCGCTGGCCCGATGCGCCGCTGGAGCAGGAAGCGCGCCTGATGGACTACAAGTGGTACGCCGCGCTGGCCTATGTGCGGGCCAACAAGCTGAACTACAACGTGGTGCAGGGGCAGAACGACCGCTTTGGCCTGATTGCCAGCGGCAAGGCCTACAACGACATGCGCCAGGCCCTGGTGGACCTGGGCCTGGACGACGCGGTCTGCCGCCAGTTGGGCATCCGGGTGCACAAGGTGAATGTGGTCTGGCCGCTGGAGGCGTCGATCACCCGTGATTTCGCCCAGGGCCTGCAGGAAATCCTGGTGGTCGAGGAAAAGCGCCAGGTCATCGAATACCAGCTCAAGGAAGAGCTGTACAACTGGCGCAACGATGTGCGCCCGAACGTGCTGGGCAAGTTCGACGAGCAGGAAGGCGACAATTCCGGCGGCGAATGGAGCATGCCCAACCCCAGCCAGAACTGGCTGCTGCGCCCCAAGGCCGACCTGACGCCCGCCATCATCGCGCAGGCGATTGCCAAGCGCCTGAAGAAGCTGGGCGTCCCGGCCGACATCGAAGCACGCATGGAGCAGCGCCTGGCGGTGATTGCGGCCCGGGAACGGTCGCTGGCCGAGATTCCGGCCGGCACGGCCGACCGCACGCCCTGGTTCTGCAGCGGCTGCCCGCACAACACCAGCACCCGCGTGCCCGAAGGCTCGCGCGCGGTGGCCGGCATCGGCTGCCACTACATGACCACCTGGATGCCGGACCGCAACACCAGCACCTTCACGCAGATGGGCGGTGAAGGTGTGACCTGGGTGGGGCAGGCGCCGTTCACCACGGACAAGCATGTCTTTGCCAACCTGGGCGACGGCACCTACTTCCACAGCGGTCTGCTGGCCATCCGCCAGAGCATCGCCTCGGGCGCCAATATCACCTACAAGCTGCTCTACAACGATGCGGTCGCCATGACCGGCGGCCAGACCGTGGGCGAGCGGCCGGAGGGCCACTCCGTGGCGCAGATCGCCCACAGCCTGCGTGCCGAAGGCGTGGTCAAGCTGGTGGTGGTGACGGACGACCCCAGCAAATACCATGGCCGCACCCACCATGTGGACGCCAACCCGGCGCGCGCCAAGCACCTGGAGCTGCTGAACGACCTGCCGCCGGGCATCGAGGTGTTCCACCGCGACGAGCTGGACCGCATCCAGCGCGAGTTCCGCGAGATCCCCGGCTGCACGGCCATCATCTACGACCAGACCTGCGCCACCGAAAAGCGCCGCCGTCGCAAGCGCGGCACCTTGGCCACGCCCGACAAGACCGTGGTCATCAACGAGCTGGTGTGCGAAGGCTGTGGCGATTGCTCGGTGCAGTCCAACTGCCTGTCGGTGGAGCCGGTGGAGACCGATTTCGGCCGCAAGCGCCGCATCAACCAGAACACCTGCAACAAGGACTACTCCTGCGTCAAAGGCTTCTGCCCCAGCTTTGTCACCGTCGAAGGCGGCACGCTGAAAAAGCCCAAGAAGGAGAAGAAGGGCGATCTGTCGGCACTGCCCCCCATTCCCGAACCGGTGCTGCCCGTGGCCGAGACGGCCTGGGGCATCGTGGTGGGCGGTGTGGGCGGTACCGGCGTGATCACCATCGGCTCGCTGCTGGGCATGGCGGCCCACCTGGAAGGCAAGGGCGTGGTCACGCAGGATGCCGGCGGTCTGGCCCAGAAGGGCGGTGCCACCTGGAGCCACATCCAGATTGCCAACCGCCCCGATGCCATCTACACCACCAAGGTGGACATGGCCAAGGCCGATCTGGTGATCGGGTGCGACCCCATCGTGGCGGCCAACAAGGCCTCGCTGGCGGTGATGCAAAGCGGGCGCACGTTTGTCGCGCTCAACAGCCACGGCACGCCCACGGCAGCCTTCGTGCACAACCCGGACTGGCAGTTCCCTGGCGGCAGCTGCGAAGCCGCGATTGTCGGGGCGGTGGGCGCCGGGCTGGTCGGCAGCTTCGACGCCGAACAGGCTGCCGTGCAGCTGCTGGGCGACAGCATCTACACCAACCCGCTGATGCTGGGCTACGCCTGGCAGAAGGGGCGCGTGCCACTGGCCCACGCCGCGCTGATGCGCGCCATGGAGCTCAACGGCGTGCAGGTGGACAACAACAAGGCCGCCTTCGAATGGGGCCGCCGCTGCGCCCACAACCTGGCCGAGGTGCAGGCGCTTTACCAGGCGGCGCAGGTGATCCGCATCGTCAAGAAGCCTTCGCTGCAGGAACTGGTGGCCAAACGGGTGGAATTCCTCGGCGGGTACCAGAACGCCGCCTATGCGGCCGAGTACCAGGCGCTGGTGGACCGGGTGCATGCGGCCGAAAGCGCGCTGGGCAAGAGCACGGCGCTGAGCGAGGCCGTGGCGCGCTATCTGTTCAAGCTGATGGCCTACAAGGACGAGTACGAGGTGGCCCGCCTGCACACCGATCCGGCCTTTACCGCCCGGATCGCGGACATGTTCGAAGGCGACTACAAGCTGGTGCACCACCTGGCGCCGCCGCTGTCGGCCGCCAAGGACGCGCAGGGCCACCTGGTCAAGCAGTCCTACCAGCCCTGGATCCGCAGTGCGTTCGGCGTGCTGGCCAAGCTCAAGGGCCTGCGCGGCACGGCGCTGGATCCGTTCGGCAAGACCGAGGAGCGCAGGACCGAGCGCGCGCTGATTGCCGAGTACCGGGCCAGCGTGGACGAACTGCTGGCCGGCCTGACGGCCGAGAAGCTGCCGCTGGCCGTGCAGATCGCCCGCATTCCGGAGGACATCCGGGGTTACGGCCATGTGAAGGAGCGCCATCTGCAGGCCGCCCGGCCCAAGTGGGCGCAGCTGATGCAGCAGTGGCGCCAGGCCTGATCGCCTGAGGAAATGCCCTGCCGCTGGCCGGCAGGGCGCTGCGATGGCCTCCGGGCCAGGGCTTGCGAGGGTAAGGTGGGGTGGTGGCTGGCGCAACGGCATGGAGCGGTTGCGCCAGTTTTTTCTGGCTACCTTGCCTGCGGACCGCTGTCGGCGGCGGTGGAGGCAAAAACCCGCCGCCAGCTTGGAATAGCCCCTGCGCCGCCAGAGAGGGCCGCATACAATGTCCCGTTCGCCTGGGACTTTTTGCGGTTGCAGGCAGCCGTTTTATCTAGAACATTCCAAACTGGAGCTCCTCCGTGTTTATTTCTTCCGCTTTCGCCCAGACCGCTCCTGCCGCTGCTGCCGGTGGCGACATGATGTCCTCGCTCACCACCAACGTGCTGCCGATGGTGGCGATCTTCGCGGTGATGTACTTCGTGATGATCCGCCCCCAGATGAAGCGCCAGAAGGAACACCGCAGCATGGTGGAAGCCCTGGCCAAGGGCGACGAAGTGGCCACCGGCGGTGGTCTGCTGGGCAAGGTGAATGACCTGAACGAGCAGTTCCTGTTCATCGAAATCGCCAATGGTGTCGTTGTGCAAGTGCAGCGCAGCGCCGTGGTCCAGGTGCTGCCCAAGGGCACCGTCGGTACCAAGTAAGCCCTTTTTGTGAGCGGGCCGGACGGCCGATGGCGCGCCCTGCCCTCTCACGCCCTGTGTGAGAGAAGAGCGCGAGCATGAACCGATACCCGGTCTGGAAGTACGCGATCATTGTGATCGCGCTACTGGTGGGGGTGGTCTACACCCTGCCGAATTTCTTTGGCGAGGCGCCTGCGGTGCAGGTGTCGTCGGCCAAGTCCACCGTCAAGGTGGACGATGCGGTGCTGCAGAAAGTGCAGACCGCCTTGCAGGCTGCCAGCCTGCCGACCGATCACCTGGCCCTGGAGGGCACTTCGGTCCGTGCCCGGTTTGATACGCCGGACGACCAGCTCAAGGCCAAGGACGTGATCCAGCGTGCGCTGATCACCGATGCGACCGACCCCGCCTACATCGTGGCGCTGAACCTCGTCTCGCGTTCGCCCGACTGGCTCACCGCCCTGGGCGCCAAGCCCATGTACCTGGGTCTGGACCTGCGTGGTGGCGTGCACTTCATGCTGCAGGTGGACATGCAGGCCGCGCTGACCAAGAAGGCCGAGTCCCTGGCCGGCGACCTGCGCACCATGCTGCGCGACAAGAACATCCGCCATGGCGGCATCTCGCGTGACGGCCAGACCGTCGAAGTGCGCGTGCGCGACCAGGCGACGCTGACGGCCGCGCGCAACCTGATTGCCGACCAGTTCCCCGATCTGCAGGCCAGCGATGTGCCCGATGGCAGCGACGGCTTTGTGCTGCGCGCCACCATCAAGCCCGAAGCCCTGCGCAAGGTGCAGGAACAGGCGCTCAAGCAGAACATGACCACGCTGCACAACCGGATCAACGAGCTGGGCGTGGCCGAGCCGGTGATCCAGCAGCAAGGCCTGGACCGCATCGTGGTGCAACTGCCCGGCGTGCAGGACACCGCCAAGGCCAAGGACATCCTGGGCCGCACCGCCACGCTGGAAGTGCGCATGGTGGACGAGTCCTCCGAGGCGCGCTCTGCCGAAATGGGCTCCGGCCCCGTGCCCTTCGGCACCGAGAAGTACAACGACCGCAACGGCCAGTCGCTGATCGTCAAGAAGCAGGTGGTGCTGACCGGCGAGAACCTGACCGACGCTCAGCCCGGCTTTGACAGCCAGACCCAGGAGCCCACCGTCAATCTGACGCTGGATGCCAAGGGTTCGCGCATCTTCAAGGACGTGACCCGCGAGAACGTGGGCAAGCGCATGGCCATCATCCTGTTCGAAAAGGGCAAGGGCGAGGTCGTGACCGCTCCCGTGATCCGTTCCGAAATCGGTGGCGGTCGCGTGCAGATTTCCGGCCGCATGACCACGGTGGAAGCCAACGACACCTCGCTGCTGCTGCGCGCCGGTTCCCTGGCCGCGCCGATGGAAATCATCGAGGAATACACCATCGGCCCCAGTCTGGGTGCCGACAACATCAACCGCGGCATCCATTCCGTGGTCTGGGGCATGGTGGCGATTGCCGTCTTCATGTGCCTGTACTACATGGTGTTCGGTGTGATCTCCACCATCGCCCTGGGCGTGAACGTGCTGCTGCTGCTGGCCATTCTGTCCATGCTGCAGGCCACGCTGACCCTGCCCGGTATTGCCGCCATGGCCCTGGCCATCGGTGTGGCCATCGACTCGAACGTGCTGATCAACGAGCGCATCCGGGAAGAACTGCGTGCCGGCGCTTCGCCGCAGGCGGCCATCCAGGCCGGCTACGAAAACGCCTGGCACACCATCCTGGACTCGAACGTGACCACGCTGATCGCCGGTCTGGCCTTGCTGGCCTTCGGTACCGGTGTGGTGCGCGGCTTTGCCGTGGTGCACTGCATCGGCATCGTCACCAGCATGTTCTCGGCCGTGTTCTTCTCGCGTGGCCTGGTCAACCTCTGGTATGGCCGCCGCAAGAAGCTCAAGAGCGTGTCCATTGGCCAGGTGTGGAAGCCCGAGGGCGATGACCACCGTTCCGTGGCCTCCCGCGGCAACAGCAATTAAGGAGGAAGACCATGGAGTTCTTCCGCATCAGAAAAGACATTCCCTTCATGAAGTACGCGTTGGTCCTCAACGCGGTGTCCTTCATCACCTTTGCCCTGGCAGTGTTCTTCCTGTTCACCCGGGGCCTGCACCTGTCGGTGGAATTCACCGGCGGCACGGTCATGGAAGTGGCCTACCAGCAGACCGCCGACATCGGCAAGGTGCGCGACAAGGTCGCCAGCCTGGGCTACAGCGACGTGGTGGTGCAGAACTTCGGCACCTCGCGCGACGTGATGATCCGCCTGCCGGTGCAAAAGGGCGTCACCTCGGCCCAGCAAAGCGAGCAGGTGCTGGGTGCGCTGCAGGCAGAAGATCCGGAGGTCACCTTGCGCCGCACCGAGTTCGTCGGCCCGCAGGTTGGCGAGGAACTGGTGCACGGCGGCCTGATGGCGCTGGGCATGGTGGTGCTGGGCATCGTGATCTACCTGGCGTTCCGCTTCGAGTGGAAGTTCGGCGTGGCGGCGGTGATCGCCAACCTGCACGACGTGGTGATCATTCTGGGCTTCTTCGCCTTCTTCCAGTGGGAGTTCTCGCTGGCGGTGCTGGCCGGCGTGCTGGCTGTGCTGGGCTACTCGGTCAACGAGTCGGTGGTGATCTTTGACCGGATCCGCGAAGCCTTCCGCAAATTCCGCAAGCTCAGCACCCACGAGGTGATCGACCACGCCATCACCTCGACGATGAGCCGCACCATCATCACCCACGCGTCGACCGAAGCCATGGTGCTGTCCATGTTCTTCTTCGGCGGCCCCAGCCTGCATTACTTTGCGCTGGCGCTGACCATCGGCATTCTGTTCGGCATCTACTCCTCGGTGTTCGTGGCCGCCGCCATTGCCATGTGGCTGGGCGTCAAGCGTGAAGACCTGGTGAAGGCGCCGGTGCGCAAGGAAGGCGACCCCAACGACCCGAATTCGGGCGCGGTGGTCTGACCCCCTCGCTGCATACGCAATGCCAAGGCACCTTCGGGTGCCTTTTTCTATGGCCTGGCGGCGCCTGGGCAGTGATGCCGATTGCCGCAGTGGTCGCCCTGGCTCTGCACACGCCGGCGCGGCACCAGCGGGCCGCTCAGCTGCGCACCAGGCGCTGGAACAGTCCGCCGGGCAGGCGGGCCACCTGGCCGTCCAGTTCCTGCTCCAGCAGCCAGCCTTGCAGCGCGGCCGTGTTCCAGCCGGTGCGGCCCTGCAGCTGGTCCAGGCCCATGGGGTCAAAGCCCAGCGCGGCCAGCACCGGGTGTTCGGCCGCGGTGCTGGGGCTGGGGGTCACTGTTGCGGCGGCCGACGCAGCGGCGGGGGACGCGGAGGTCGGGGTTGGGGTGGAGGCCGCCTGCGTCAGCCGGTCCAGCGCCTGCCGGGCGGCGGGCAGCTCTTCCAGAATGTCCTGCACCGATTCCACCAGCTTGGCGCCCTCGCGCAGCAGCGTGTGGCAGCCCTTGGCCTGTGGGGCGTGGATGGAGCCGGGAATGGCAAACACCTCGCGGCCTTGCTCGGCCGCCAGCCGTGCCGTGATCAGCGAGCTCGAGGCCAAGGCCGCTTCCACCACCAAGGTGCCGGCCGACAGGCCGGCGATCAGCCGGTTGCGCTTGGGAAAGTTGGCCGCCAGCGGCGGCGTGCCCAGCGGGTATTCGCTGAGGATGAAGCCCTGGCGCACGATGGCATGGGCCAGCGCCTGGTGGCTGCGCGGGTAGACCCGGTCGATGCCGGTGCCCACCACGGCCACGGTGCAGGGGCGCACGGCGCTCGGCAGCGCCTGCGGTGCGGATTCCAGTGCGCCCTGGTGGGCCGCGCCATCGACGCCCAGCGCCAGCCCGGACACCACGCACCAGCCTTGCCGGGCCAGCGTCTGGGCAAAGCTGCGGGCGTTTTCGCTCCCCTGGGCCGTGGGGTTGCGCGAGCCGACGATGGCCAGCGCGCAGCGGCTGTCCAGCAGCGGCACGGGCTGCGCCAGCCAGGCCGCGGGGCCCAGGGCGTAGAGCATCAGCGGCGGGTCTTCGATCTGCAGCAGGGCCGGGGGATAGCGGGGGTCGCCCAGTGGGATCAGGGCGCGGCCACAGCCTTCTGCCTCCGCTGCCCCCGCGTTCTGCAGCCAGGTCCATGCGGTGTCCAGGGCGGTGTCCCAGCCGGGCGGGTGCTGGTGCAACTGCGCGGCCTGGCTGGCATGCACGCAGCTATGCAGCGCTGCTGTGCTCTGGCTGAAGATGGCTCCGGGCTGGCCAAAGCGTGCCAGCAGGCGCCGGGCGGCGCCGTTGCCGACGCCTGGGGTCAGGGCCAGCCGCAGCCAGGCGGCCAGTTCGTCTTGCGACAGGGTCAGGGCAGAGGGCATGGGTGCTGGGTGAGGGAGGGCGGTGGGCGGGCGGCCGTGCCATGGGGGGCATGGCGGAACGGTAGAACTGTGGAATGGGGCCGCGCACGACCGGGCCATGGCGGAAATTTTCAGCCCATGCCCCGGAGTGGGCAATGCCTATCGGTCGGCTGCATGGCGGCCAGCGGCAAAAGTGGCGAAAATAGCGACATCTGTTCTTGCATCTGCCATGGCACTTCTTCCTATCCTCTGCTATCCCGATCCACGCCTGCACAAGGTGGCGCAGCCTGTGGCCCAGGTGGATGACCGCATCCGCACCCAGGTGGCGCACATGTTCGAGACCATGTACGACGCCAATGGCATCGGACTGGCAGCGACGCAGGTGGATTTTCACGAGCGTCTGATCGTGATCGACGTGTCGCAGGACCGTGACCAGCCCCTGGTGCTGATCAACCCGGAAATCCTGTGGGCCAGCGAGGAAAAGCAGCTGGGCGAAGAAGGCTGCCTGTCGGTGCCCGGCATCTACGACGGCGTGGAGCGCTCCATCGCCGTGAAGATCAAGGCCCTGGACGAACAGGGCCAGAGCCGCGAGATCGAAGCCGACGGTCTGCTGGCGATCTGCATCCAGCACGAGATGGACCACCTGATGGGCAAGGTCTTCGTCGAATACCTGTCCCCCCTGAAGCGCAACCGCATCAAGACCAAGATGGTCAAGCAGCAGCGCGAGGCAGAACGCGGATGATCGCCCACCCAGTGCTCCACCGACTGGCGCGCTGGGTGTGTGCAGCGGCCGGCATGGCCGTGGTGGCGCTGGCACTCACCGCCTGCGCCGTGCCCGAATGGCAAAAGCCCGGCACGCCGGCCAGCCAGATCCTGCAGGACATGGGGCAGCCCCAGGTGCGCAACCCGCTGCCGGATGGCGGCGAGCGCTGGGTCTACAGCCGCCAGCCCATGGGGCAGCAAATCTATCACTTTGATTTTGATAGCGGACAGCGCCTGTTGTCTGTGCGCCAGGTGCTCAACCCTTCCGATTTCCACCAGCTGCGCCCTGGCGTGGACACGCAGGACAGCGTCTACCGCTACTTCGGCAAGCCGGCGCTGGTGGAGGGGGTGGCCAATTTCAAAGGCGACATCTGGACCTACCGTTTCCGCGAAAATGGCGGAGACCGCCTGGCCCATGTGTTCCTGGATCCGCAGCGCGTGGTGCAGCGCATCATGTTTACCGACGAGTGGCGCAACGACGACGACCGTCGCTGACAGCGTCGCCCGCACACGGCCTGGCGGCGGTGCATCGTTTTTTCCGGACCGGGGCTGGTCCGCAGACTGGTTGAACCCATGAAAGTTATTTTTGCCGGCACGCCCGATTTCGCGCGCGTGGCCTTGGAACGCCTGCTGGCTGCAGGCTTTGACGTGCCGCTGGCGCTGACCCAGCCCGACCGCCCCGCCGGCCGCGGCATGAAGCTGCAGGCCTCCCCTGTCAAACAGTGCGCGCTGGAGCACGGCATCCGCGTCGAGCAGCCGCGCAGCCTGCGCCTGGACGGCAAATACCCCGAGGACGCGGCCGCTGCGCGCCAGGCTCTGCTGGACGCGGGCGCCGACGTGATGGTGGTGGCCGCCTACGGCCTGATCCTGCCGCAGTGGGTGCTGGACCTGCCGCCCCGGGGCTGCCTGAACATCCATGCCTCCCTGCTGCCGCGCTGGCGCGGTGCGGCACCGATCCACCGCGCCATCGAGGCGGGGGATGCGGAAACCGGCGTGACCATCATGCAGATGGACATCGGCCTGGACACCGGCGATATGTGCGTGCTGGAGCGCCTGCCGATTGCACAAGATGACACCACCGGCAGCCTGCACGACAAGCTGGCCACGCTGGGCGGCCGCCTGATCGTGGAAGCGCTGGAGATGAGCGCCTGCGGTGGCCTGCACCGCACGCCCCAGCCGGCCGAGGGCGTGACCTACGCCCACAAGATCGAGAAAGCCGAAAGCGCCATGGACTGGCGTTTAAGCGCCACGGTGCTGGACCGCCGCCTGCGCGCCTTCACCCCGTTCCCCGGGGGCAGCACCCAGCTGGGCGAGGAAACCATCAAGCTGTGGGCCGCCGTGCCCGAGCCCTTCGACGGCAGCGCCCAGCCCGGCCAGGTGCTGGCCGCCGACGCCCAGGGCGTGCTGGTGGCCTGCGGCGAAGGTGCGCTGCGCTTGACGCAGCTGCAGCGCGCCGGGGGCAAGAAGCTGGCCGCGGCGGACTTTCTGCGCGGTTTCGAGCTGCCCGTGGGCAGCCAGTTGCAATTGCCACACCTGCCGGAGCAGCCATGAGCGAAGTGAACGTCCTGTGGCAGCGGGCCACAGGCATTGCACGCCAGCCGGCCTTCATGCAGGGGGTGCGCGACATGCTGGGCACCATGCCCGGCATTGCGGCCTGGGGCCTGGTCACCGGTGTGGCCATGGTCAAAAGCGGCATGTCGCTGCCGCTGGCGGTGTTCATGACGCTGACCATCTATGCCGGCAGCGCCCAGCTGGCCGTGCTGCCGCTGATGGCCGTGGGGGCGCCGCTGTGGGTGCTGTGGTTCACGGCGTTCTGCGTGAACCTGCGCTTTGTGATCCTGAGCACCATGTGGCGCGGCTTCTTCTCGCACCTGCGGCTGCGCCACCGGCTGGCGATCGGCTACTTCAGCGGCGACGTGATCTTTGTGGCCTTCACCAAGCGCTACCCCGAGGCGGTGAAGCGCCCCGAGCAGGTGCCCTACTTCTGGGGGGCGGCCCTGTCCAACTGGCTGGGCTGGCAGATCCCGTCCATCGCCGGCATCTACCTGGCGAATGTGATTCCGCTGTCCTGGGGCCTGGGCTTTGCCGGCGTGCTGGCGCTGCTGGGCGTGCTGTACTCCATGCTCAACGACCGCGCCACCTGGGTGGCCTGTGCCGTGGCCTCGCTGGCCGCGGTGGCAGCGTTTGCGCTGCCGCTCAAGCTCAACATCCTGACGGCGATTGCTGCCGCCGTGAGCGTGGGCCTGCTGATGGAGCAGGCCGAGCGCCGTGCCGCCCGTCTGCGCCCGCTGCCTGCGGTGCGCCCGCCGGACCCGGCCAAGGGCGAACACCATCCGGTGCTGCCGCTGGATGAGGGCAGCGACACCGCATCTGCACGGCCGCATGCCGCTGCAGCCAACCCGGCCGCGAATGCGGCGGCCAGCAAGGAGCGTGCATGAGCGGCGGCGAACACTGGATCTGGGGCTATGTGGCCAGCCTGGGGCTGGCGGTGATCACCCTGGTCACGCGGGCCTTCTTCATGGTGCCCGAGCGCGAGCTGCCCATGCCCGAATGGCTCAAGCGCGGCCTGCGCTACGCACCGCTGGCGGCACTGGCGGCCGTGGTGGCGCCGGAGATCGTGATGAGCAACGGCCAACTGATCCACACCCTGGTGGATGCCCGCCTGCCGGCCCTGGTCTGCGCCACCGCCTACTTCTGGTGGAAGCGCGGCATCCTGGGAACCATCGTGGTGGGGATGGCGGTGTACCTGCCGCTGCACATCGGCCTGGGCTGGTAGGGCCCGGGCAGCTGCAGCGCCGGCCTTGCCGGCCCGGTGCGGCGGAACACCCCAGGAGGGCGCGCAGGTCGCGCCCTTTTTCATGTCCTGGTGGATGTGGATGGTGAGGGTGCGCTTACTTGGCGCGTTCGGCGTAGCGGGTGAAACGCAGCGCCGTGCCCTCGGCCACGATGCGCCGCCACACGGCGCGCTTGTGCACCGGGCTCAGCTCCAGCCACTGCTGCACCTCGCCAAAGCTGCGCCCGCAGCCCTTGCACTGGGCATCGCCCTGGCTGGTGGAGCAGATCGCGATGCACGGCGTGTCCGGCTGCGTCTCGTACCAGCCCAGCCAGGCCTGCATGGCGGCGGCGGACAGGCTGGCGGGGTTCACTTCCTGGGCGCCGGCATGGATCAGCCGCGCATACACCGGGGCCAGCGCCCGCACCTCGGGCGACAGGCGCACGCCGTCCGGACTGGGATGCCGCTGCCGCCAGTGGTTGATGGCGGCTTCGATGTCGGTGATGTGGATGCCGTGCATGGGCAGAAAGGGACGCAGCAAGGAAGCAAAAGGCAGGCGGCATGATAGTGCGCCCCCGGCATCCGCAGCCGCTGTGGTGTTTTGCGTGCAAATGACGACTTTTTGCTGCAACACCGCATTCTGTGTTCCAATAGCGAAATTCAAAGGGGAGTAGTTCCCCGTTTGCACCGCGCTGTCACCAGGGCGGACTGCAGACGGATGCCAGGTCGTCAATACGGAGTCTTGCACTCCCGGCCTGCCAGGCACGGTCATACCGCTGTCGAACAAGACCTTTGGGCCCGTGGCTTCCATGGTCGGCTCAAAGTGTCACTTCCTGTCAGCAAGCACCGCTTGCCGGCAGCTTGTTGCCCCTTTTCTCCATGGTGCCCGGTATAAAGGCGCAGTCGGTTTGGAACTGGCTGTCTTTCGATAACGAGGACTTCTCACCATGGATTTGGACTTTCTCACCCATACCCCGTTCTGGATCGCGCTCGGCCAGATCATCATCATCGACATCCTGTTGGGTGGCGACAACGCGGTCGTGATCGCGCTGGCCTGCCGCAAGCTGCCGCCCGAGCAGCGCCGCAAGGGCATCATCTACGGCACGGCCGGTGCCATCGTGTTGCGCATCATCCTGATCGCCTTCGCCATGGTGCTGCTGCAGCTGCCTTTCCTGAAGGTGGTGGGCGCCCTGCTGCTGGTGTGGATCGGCATGAAGCTGATTGCGCCGGAAGAAGAAGGCCATGACAACATTGAAGGCAGCGACAAGCTGTTTGCCGCCATCAAGACCATCATCGTGGCCGACCTGGTGATGTCGGTGGACAACGTGATCGCCATTGCCGGCGCCGCCCAAAGCTCGGGCGAGCACCAGTTCCTGCTGATCGTGCTGGGCCTGCTGATCTCCATCCCCATCATCGTCTGGGGCTCGCAGCTGGTCATCAAGCTGATGGAACGCTACCCCTCGATCATCGTGGCCGGCGGCATGCTGCTGGGCTGGATTGCCGGCGGCATGCTGGTCACCGACCCGCTGTTCGTGGTGCCTGACCAGTGGACATGGGCTCCCAAGCTGCTGGAGTACAACGCTGAGACCAAGATGGCGGTGTTCAACTCCTCCATGCCCATCTACTGGATCGCCCACATCGGCGGCGCACTGCTGGTGCTGGCCATCGGCAAGATGGCTGCTTCCAAGAAGGGCAAGGCGGAACACGCCTAAGCGCTGAACAGCCCGGGCCGCCTGCATGCGGGCGGCCCGCGGTCTCCACAGGGGCAATCGCAGGAAAGAGCTGCAAAAATGCGGGAACCAAACCGCAAAATGCAGGCTCACACCGCCGATCTGCCCCTTTTTTGCGCCGACAACCAACAGGAACCTACCGCGTGGAAACCATCATCGTGTATCTGGACGATGCGGAATATGCCCAGCCGCTGCTGCAGTCCATGGCCCAGGCACCCCGTGCTGCCCACACCCACTGGGTGGTGGTCGCCTGTGCGCCGCGCATCACCCACCGCGTGAGCAAATGGGTGAGCAACCGCGCCCGCGAGAACTGGCGCACCAAGTGGGCGGACAAGCTGTTTGCGGCCTCGCTGCCGGTGCTGCAGGGCAGCGCGGGTCAGGTCACTTCGCTGCTGGCCCGTGGCCCGCTGGCCGAAGTGGTGGACCAGCTCCGCCAGGAACTGGGTACTTCGCCCCAGATCATTGACCTGCGTCGTCCCAAGCTGGAATCCCAGGTCGCTCCCGCGCATGTCCCGGCCGCCCTGCCGCTGGGCAAGGGCAAGCTGCAGACCGGACGGGCCCTGCCCGCCGTGCTGGCGGCCATGGCCACCTGCCTGGGCGTGTTTCTGGAAGAAGCACTGATCTGACGGTCTGACGCGTGTCCCGGTGCGGTGCCGCTGAGGCACTGCACACCGGTCGCTGTATCCGAGGCTGCGGTACCCCCGCAGCCTTTCTTTTGGGCGCTTGCCGGGGGCGGCACACCGCAGGCCGGCCTGCTGCGCTATGCTGGCTGGCATGAAATTGCTGCTCAACTGGATTCTCAGTGCGTGCGCACTGCTGCTGGTGGCCTCGGTCTACAGCGGACTGCAGGTGCACAGTTTTGGTTCGGCCCTGTGGGCGGTGGTGGTCATCAGCCTGCTGAACCTGCTGGTGCGCCCCATTCTGGTGGTGCTGACGCTGCCGGTCACGCTGCTCACCGTGGGTCTGTTCCTGTTCATCATCAACGGCCTGATGTTCTGGGCCGCCGCCAACCTGCTGTGGGGCCTGAGCGTCAGCGGCTTTTGGGCGGCGGTGTGGGCCGCCTTCCTGTACTCGCTGCTGGGCATGGTCATCGACTCAGCGCTGGGCCGTCTGTTCCCGTAGCAGGGCCTGCACGGCACGCAGCCGCGTGTCGATGATGGAGGCTTCGAAGTGGTCAGCCTGGGCACCGCTGCGCTGGCCCAGTTGCTGGCCGGCCTTGAAGCGGTCCACGGCTGCCGCGTAGTCGTACTGGGCGACGGATGCTTCGGCTTCGGCCCGCAGCGCACGCAGTGGCTGTCCGGATTCGCGCGAGGCGCGGGCCAGGGCCTGCCAGGCGGCGGCATCCTGGGGATGGTCGCTGACCCAGGTCTGCAGTGCGCCGGCCATCTCCCCGCTGCGGTGCAGCATCGACAGGGCCTGGGCCCGCTGCAGCAGCGTCGTGCGTTCCGCCTCCGGATTGCGGTGCTGTGCTGGGGGTGCGGGCGGAAGCTGCTCCAGTCTTTGCAAAGCCTGTTGCGGGCGTTCTGCGGCCAGGGCCAGCTCGGCGGCCAGCCACAGGGTCTGGCGCTGGGCGGCGGCATCCCCCTGGGTCAGGGTCTGCAGACGGGGCAGCAGCGCTTCAGCACCGGCCAGATCGCGCAGCTGCAGCAGGCCGTGGATGGCGGCATACAGCGTCCCGGCCTGCTGGGCAGGGGTCTGCTGGGTGAAGCTGTGCTGGGCCGGCAGGGCGGCCCACTGGCGCAGTGCATCGGGTCCGGGGCGGGTCAGCACGCGGGCGCGGGCGCTGACCATGGCGTGCTCCAGCGTGGGAGGCTGGGCCTGGGCGGCCTGGCCCAGCATCTGGGTGCGGGCCTGCATGTCGGCCATGCGCTCGGTGGTCAGCGGGTGGCTGCGCAGATAGGGCCAGCTGCCGTTGTCGTTGATGCGGTTGGCCTGCTGCAGGCGCTCGAACATGCTGGCAAAGCCGGCCGGGGCAAAACCGGCCGGTGCCATCAGGCCGTAGCCCACCCGGTCGGCCTCGCGCTCCATGTCGCGGGAGAAGTTCAGCTGGTTCTGCACCGCCAGGGCCTGGCCGCCCATCATCATGGCCATGCCGGCATCCGGGCTGCGGCTGGCGGCCAGCGCCCCCAGGATCATGCTGGCCACCATCAGCGGCGTGCTGCGCTTGTCCTGGGCGATCAGCCGGGCAATGTGGCGCTGGGTGACGTGGCTGAGTTCGTGCGCCAGCACCGAGGCGAGTTCGTCGCGTGTGGCGACGGCGCCCACCAGTCCCAGGTGCACGCCCAGAAAGCCGCCGGGCAGGGCAAAGGCGTTGATGCTGCGGTCACGGCCCAGCAGCACCTCCCAGGCAAAGCGTTCGTCCAGCTCGGGCGACAGCTCGCCACGCTGGGCGGCGGCCTCCTTCAGCGGGTACCAGATGCCCATCACATAGCTGTGGACCACCGGGTCGTCGATGTAGTCCGGGTCGCGGTAGAGCTGGCGGATGATGCTGTCACCCAGACGCCGCTCGTCGTTGGCGGTCAGCTCCGCACCGTCGCCCATGCGGGGCAAGGCCACGTTCTGGGCCTGGGCCGGAGGCAGGCTGGCCGGAATGAAACTGAACAGAACCGTAGCGCCCAGCGCAGACAGGATGCGCGCCACAGGCATTTTTCGCACAGAAAGTTGCATGGCAGAGAAATCGGCAGAAATCACAGGCAGGGCCCGCCGCAACGCCCGGGGCGCCAGGTGCTGCAGCAGCCAAGGCGCCGCTCCCAGCGGTGGCTTGTGTACCGGGCCGCAGCGGGTATTGCAGGCGCTATACCCTTGGCGGCCGGTGCAGGCGCGGCGGAATCACCCCCGTATGATGCCTGCAATCGCTCAATGTTCCTGGGCAGCGTCCGGTCTGGACCGGCCGACCCCGGTGCGGCCCGGCGCAGTGCCCGGCTTTTTCTCGCATTTCACGGTATTTCTATGGCAGACCAACTCACCCATTTCGACGCACACGGACAGGCCCACATGGTGGATGTCGGCGGCAAGCCCGACACCCACCGCATCGCCGTGGCCGAAGGCCGCATCGTGATGGCGCCGGCCACCCTGGCCATCATCGCCAGCGGCACGGCCAAGAAAGGCGATGTGCTGGGCATTGCCCGCATTGCCGGCATCATGGCCGCCAAGAAAACCAGCGACCTGATTCCCCTGTGCCATCCCCTGGCCCTGACCCGGGTGGCCGTGGATTTCGAGCTGCTCGATGCCGAACACGCAGTGCAGTGCACGGCGACGGTGGAGACCCATGGCCAGACCGGTGTGGAAATGGAAGCCCTGACGGCGGTGCAGGTGGCCCTGCTGACCGTGTACGACATGTGCAAGGCGGTGGACAAGCGCATGTGTATGGAGGGCATCCAGGTGACCGCTAAGCAGGGTGGAAAAAGCGATTTCCGCTAGACCGGTCCGGGTTCAGCGCTGGCCGGGGCCGGCGGAGGCGGCCTTGCGGCGTTGCAGGGCGGTGCCCACCAGCAGCACCAGGGCGGCCCCCGTGGCGGCTGCGGCGTAGTGGACCCAGGGGCGGGTGCCGGTGAAGTCGGCCAGCACATGGTCGTTGGCGATGGTTTCGCCGGCCACCCAGCCGATCAGCGCGGCGCCCAGGGTGACGATGGCGGGCCAGCGCTCCATCAGCCGGATCATCAGCGTGGAGCCGAAGACCACCAGCGGGATGCTGATGGCCAGGCCCAGCATCAGCAGCGTGAAGTTGCCCTGGGCGGTGGCGGCCACGGCGATCACGTTGTCCAGGCACATCACCATATCGGCCAACAGGATGGTGCGGATGGCCGCGAACATCGAGGTGCTGCCCGGGGTACCGCTGTCGCCGCTGTGGGAATCGTCCCCCTGGAGCAGACCCACGCCGATCCACAGCAGCAGCAGGCCGCCGACGATTTCCAGGAACGGGAACTGCAGCAGCCTGGCCGCCACGACGGTGAGGCACACCCGCATGGCGATGGCAAAGCCCGCGCCCCACAGAATGGCTTTGCGCTGCTGGTGCGCCGGCAGGCTGCGGGCGGCCAGTGCGATGACCACGGCGTTGTCACCCGAGAGGATGACGTCGATCCAGATGATTTTGAAGAGACCGATCCAGAAGGCGGTTTCAAGCAAGGCTTCCATGCAGGCAGTGTAGGCATGGGCTGACACTGCGGCTACAGGCTCGCAGGCAGCAACGGCTGCGGCATGGACTTGGTGCGTGCGGCTTGCCAAGCCCGCAGCGCAGGCGTATCGCGCGCGGGCCTGCACGCCGAGGGGGCTGCATGCGGGGAAGGCTGCGTTTCCAGGCCCCAGAACGCAACAAGGCGCCTGCAGGCGCCTTGAGCGTGGGGCGTGCGCGGGGCGCGCACGCGGAGGCAGCGGTCAGTCGCTTGCCTTGGCCGTGCGGGACTGCATGTACTTGCCCACGGCCACCACCAGGATGGCGCCCGCCGCAGCGGCGGTGTAGTGCAGCCAGGGGTGGGCTGCGGTGTAGGCGTGCAGCAGATTGTCGTTGACGATGGTCTCGCCGCCGACCCAGCCGATCAGGGCCGCGCCGAAGGTGATGATCACGGGCCAGCGTTCCATCAGCTTGATCATCAGCGTGGAGCCGAAGATCACCAGAGGGATGGAGATGGCCAGGCCCAGGATCAGCAGGACCATATTGCCCTGGGCGGTGGCGGCCACGGCAATCACGTTGTCCAGGCTCATCACCAGGTCGGCGATCAGGATGGTGCGGATGGCAGCGACCATGGAGCCCGTGCCCTTGGCTTCGCCTTCTTCGTCTTCACCACCGCTGAGCAGCTGGTAGCCGATCCACAGCAGCAGCACGCCGCCGATGACCTGCAGGAACGACAGCTCCAGCAGCTTGGCCGCCACGACGGTCAGCACAATGCGCAGCACCACGGCAGCGCCGGAGCCGAACATGATGGCCTTCTTCTGTTGCTCAGGGGGCAGCGAACGGGCTGCGAGGGCGATGACGACAGCGTTGTCGCCAGACAGGATGATGTTGATCCAGACGATCTTCACCAGGCCGATCCAGAAATCGGCATTGCTCAGGAACTCCATTTTTACTCCGCTGTTATGAATGGAAAACGCCAGCCTGCATGAGCAGACTGGCGTTTT
Organism: Comamonas terrigena NBRC 13299; assembly: GCF_006740045.1. NCBI lineage: Bacteria > Pseudomonadati > Pseudomonadota > Betaproteobacteria > Burkholderiales > Comamonadaceae > Comamonas > Comamonas terrigena. The sequence continues at coordinate 4,538,069 of NZ_AP019749.1, read as the reverse complement.
CTTTTATGGGAGCGCCCAGTGTAGTAGGGCCGGGCACCCTTGCCGATGCGTAATTCTGCGTAACCCGGGCAAAAAAAGTCGCCCGGGAGACGGAGTGATTACAGCAGGCCCTTGAGCAGGCGGCCCATTTCGGAAGGATTGCGGGTGATGGTGAAACCGCATTCTTCCATGATGGCCAGCTTGGCGTCGGCCGTGTCGGCACCGCCGGAGATCAGCGCGCCAGCATGGCCCATGCGCTTGCCGGGAGGGGCGGTCACGCCAGCGATGAAGCCCACGATAGGCTTCTTCATGTTGGCCTTGCACCATTGTGCGGCTTCGGCTTCGTCGGGACCGCCGATTTCACCGATCATGATCACGGCGTCGGTGTCGGGATCGTCGTTGAAAGCGCGCATCACGTCGATGTGCTTCAGACCGTTGATGGGGTCGCCACCGATACCGACAGCGGAAGACTGGCCAATGCCCAGTTCGGACAGCTGTGCCACGGCTTCATAGGTCAGCGTGCCGGAACGGCTCACCACGCCGATGCGGCCCTTCTTGTGGATGTGACCGGGCATGATGCCGATCTTGATCTCGTCGGGCGTGATCAGGCCGGGGCAGTTGGGGCCCAGCAGCAGGGTCTTCTTGCCGCCGGCCGCTTCCTTGGCCTTCATCTTGTTGCGCACTTCCAGCATGTCACGGACGGGAATGCCTTCGGTGATGCAGATGGCCAGGTCCAGATCGGCTTCCACGGCTTCCCAGATCGCTGCAGCAGCGCCTGCGGGCGGCACATAGATCACCGACACGGTGGCGCCGGTGTTGTGTGCAGCTTCCTTGACGGAGGCGTAGATAGGGATGTTGAAGATCGACTCGCCGGCCTTCTTGGGGTTCACGCCCGCCACGAAGCAGTTCTTGCCGTTCGCGTATTCCTGGCACTTTTCCGTGTGGAACTGGCCGGTCTTGCCGGTGATGCCCTGGGTGATGACTTTGGTGTCTTTGTTGATAAAGATCGACATGTGTTTATCTCCGAGGGCTTCTTACTTGACGGCTTCGACGATCTTGGTGGCCGCTTCGGCCATGGTGTCGGCGCTGATGATGGGCAGGCCGGATTCGGCCAGCATCTTCTTGCCCAGCTCTTCGTTGGTGCCCTTCATGCGGACCACCAGAGGCACTTGCAGGTTCACGGCCTTGCAGGCAGTGATCACGCCGGTGGCGATGGTGTCGCACTTCATGATGCCGCCGAAGATGTTGACCAGAATGCCCTTGACCTTGGGGTTCTTGAGCATGATCTTGAAGGCTTCGGTGACCTTCTCGGGGGTGGCACCGCCGCCCACGTCCAGGAAGTTGGCAGGTTCGCCGCCGAACAGCTTGATGGTGTCCATGGTGGCCATGGCCAGACCGGCGCCGTTCACCAGGCAGCCGATGTTGCCGTCCAGGGAGATGTAGGCCAGGTCGAACTTGGAAGCTTCGACTTCGGCAGGATCTTCTTCGTCCAGATCGCGGAAGGCCACGATTTCGGGGTGGCGGAACAGCGCGTTGGAGTCAAAGTTGAACTTGGCGTCCAGAGCGATCAGGTTGCCCTTGGAGTCGCAGTTCAGCGGGTTGATTTCCACCAGCGATGCGTCGGTGTCCATGTAGCACTTGTAGATCTTGGCGAAGATGTCTACGGCTTGGTCCACGGAAGCGCCGGTCAGGCCGATGGCAGCAGCCACCTTGCGCGATTGCGATTCGGTGATGCCGGTCAGCGGGTCGATCATCTCGGTGACGATCTTCTCGGGGGTGGAATGGGCCACTTCCTCGATGTCCATGCCGCCTTCGCTGGAGGCGATCAGGGCCACCTTCTGCGTAGCGCGGTCGGTCACCAGGGACACATACAGCTCATTCTTGATGTCGGCACCGTCTTCGATGTACAGACGGCGGACCTTCTGGCCTTCGGGGCCGGTCTGGTGCGTCACCAGTTGCATGCCGAGGATTTGCTCGGACAGCTTCTTCACGTCATCGATGGTCTTAGCCACCTTGACGCCGCCGCCTTTACCGCGGCCACCGGCGTGGATCTGCGCCTTCACCACCCACACGGGGCCACCCAGCTTCTGTGCTGCCTCTACAGCTTCCTGGACGGTGAACGCTGGAATGCCGCGGGGAACGGGCACACCAAATTGGCGCAAGATTTCCTTGCCTTGGTATTCATGAATCTTCATGAGTTTGTCTCTGTGAACGGAGGGGAAATACCCGTTTGCCATGGACGCGTGGTCAGGCGGCCGGGCTCGTATGACATGGCAATCGAAGAATGTACCATGCTGCATCGCAACGAAAAAGAGCTTTGTCAAGTGGCATATACGTATATACATACGTGGTTGTGCGACATTGTCGCCAGCCCGTCATTTGCATCGGGGCGCTGCAGCGGCCGTGATTTCAGTGACAATGCGGCCCTTAATTCCTTGGAATGAAACGTGCCGCTTGGCGGAGTGTGTGGGTGTGCGCCAGAGGGCGCGGGAGTGAGTGAATGTCCAAAGTCTTTATCGATGGCGAGGCCGGAACCACGGGTCTGCAGATCCGCGAACGCCTGCAGGGAATGGCTGGCGTCGAGCTGGTCAGCATTGCCCCCGAGCTGCGAAAAGACCCTGCTGCCAAGCGCGATTTGATCGCGGGCGTGGACCTGGTCATCCTGTGCCTGCACGACGATGCGGCGCGCGAGACCACCGCCATGGTGGACGCCATCACCGCCAAGACCGGTCGCGCCATCAAGATCATCGACGCCTCCACCGCCCACCGTGTGGCGCCGGACTGGGTCTATGGCTTCCCCGAGCTGCGCGCCGGTCAGCTGGAGCTGGTGAAAACCGCCACCCGCGTGACCAACCCCGGCTGCTACGCCACGGGCGCCATCGCCCTGCTGCACCCGCTGGTGGCTGCTGGCCTGATCCCGGCCGATTTTCCGCTGAGCCTGCCCTCGGTGTCCGGCTACTCCGGCGGCGGTCGTCCCATGATCGAAGCCTACGAGGCGGGCACCGCTGCGCCTTACGAGGTCTATGCCCTGGGCCTGGGCCACAAGCACATCCCGGAAATCCTGCACTACACGGGTCTGACGCGCCGTCCGGTGTTCATCCCCGCCGTGGGCAATTTCCGCCAGGGCATGCTGGTGCAACTGCCCCTGCATCTGGACACTTTGCCCGGCGCCCCCAAGGCGGCCGATCTGCACGACGCGCTGGCCAGCCACTATGCCCGCACCAACACGCCCGCCAACTGGGTCAGCGTGCTGCCGCCCACAGACGACAACAAGCTGGCGGCCGACACCCTGGCCGACACCAACCAGCTGGAGCTGCGCGTGTTTGCCAATGAGCAATACCGCCAGGCCGTGTTGATTGCCCGACTGGACAACCTGGGCAAGGGCGCCAGCGGCGCGGCCGTGCAGAACCTGCAGCTGATGCTGGGCCTGTAACCCGGCGCTTCTCCTTCCATAGCATGCCGCGCAGGCCCACAGGGCGTGCGGCGCACCGGGCCAGGGCTTAGGCCCCGGCTCCGCCCCTGGCGGTCCCAGGGGGCATGGACCCTGCCGCGCGCCACGGCGTGCCGCGGCGGTTTATCCTAGGGTTTTCCCTTTTCGGATTTCCGGTTTCCTGCCAGCGGCAGTCGGGTGCCGCGGCTGCGGCGTTGCGGGTGCGCGGGTGGCAGCTTTTCAAAGGTTTCCCCAGATGACGCGCAAAGCACCCGGCACGGCCGGCCCCGAAGGTTCGGGCGACCTGCAACGCAACCTCACCAACCGCCACATCCAGCTGATTGCCATCGGCGGCGCCATCGGTACCGGCCTGTTCATGGGGTCGGGCAAGACCATCAGCCTGGCCGGCCCATCCATCGTCTTTGTCTACGCCATCATCGGCGTGATGCTGTTCTTTGTGATGCGGGCCATGGGCGAGCTGCTGCTGTCCAACCTGCAGTACCGCTCCTTCATCGACTTCTCGGCCGATTTGCTGGGCCCCTGGGCCGGCTTCTTCACCGGCTGGACCTACTGGTTCTGCTGGATCGTCACCGGCATTGCCGATGTGATCGCCATCTCGGCCTATGCGCAGTTCTGGTGGCCCGATCTGCCGCAGTGGGCGCCAGCCATCGCCTGCGTGGCCGTGCTGCTGGGCCTGAATCTGCTGACGGTGAAGCTGTTCGGCGAGATCGAGTTCTGGTTCGCCATGATCAAGATCGTTGCCATCGTGGCGCTGGTGGGCACCGGTCTGTACATGGTGGCCAGCGGTTTCACCTCGCCCGCCGGGCGCGGGGCCAGCCTGGCCAATCTGTGGAACGACGGCGGCATGTTCCCGCACGGGGCCCTGGGCTTCTTCGCGGGCTTCCAGATCGCCGTGTTTGCCTTTGTGGGCATCGAGCTGGTGGGCACCACGGCTGCCGAAGCCAAAGACCCCGAACGCACGCTGCCGCGCGCCATCAACTCGATCCCCGTGCGCATCATCGTGTTCTATGTGCTGGCGCTGATCGCCATCATGGCCGTCACCCCCTGGCGCGATGTGGTGCCGGGCAAGAGCCCGTTCGTGGAGCTGTTCGTGCTGGCGGGTCTGCCTGCGGCGGCCGGCATCATCAACTTCGTGGTGCTGACCTCTGCCGCGTCGTCGGCCAACAGCGGCGTGTTTTCCACCAGCCGCATGCTGTACGGCCTGGCGCTCAAGGGCGATGCGCCCGAATCCTTCCACCGCCTGTCGCGCGGTGGCGTGCCGGCCCGGGGCCTGCTGTTCTCCTGCGTCTGCCTGCTGGGCGGAGCCTTCCTGATGTGGGTGGTGCCGAATCTGGTGGAGGCCTTCACCCTGGTGACCACGGTGTCGGCGATTCTGTTCATGTTCGTCTGGTCGCTGATCCTGCTGTCGTACATCGTCTACCGCCGCCAGCGGGCAGCCCTGCATGCCGCATCCCGCTACAAGATGCCCGGCGGTGTGGCCATGTGCGTGGCCTGCCTGGCCTTCTTCGCCGGCATCCTGGTGCTGCTGACGCTGGAAGCCGACACCCGCCAGGCGCTGATCGCCACGCCCGCGTGGTTTGTGCTGCTGGGCGTGGCCTATCGGTTCCTGCGCAAGCGCCAACTGGCCGCCGCCGCGTCTGCCACGCCCGCCACGGTCACCCCGCTGGCCGCCAACACGCAGTCCTGAGCGACCCCGCGTGCGTTTCCCACCCAGGCCCTTGCGAGGGCCTTTTTTGCGCCACGGCCCTGCTGCGGCCATGCACAATGCCCTGCGCACGGTTGGCGCAGCGCGGCGGGAACGGCTTCGGCCGGCCGCTTGCGCAGGGGCGGTGAGCGCATGCGGCACGGCTTTCCGGCGTGCGCTGCCAGCCGCCCACCCTGTCATCCACCGTTTCTTCGCCGCATGTCCACTCCTGCTTCCCCTGTTTCGCACGCTGCTGCCAGCGTGCGCCGTGCCACCCTGTTCGGTCTGGTGGCCGTGCTGTGCTGGAGCAGCACCGTGGGCCTGATCCGTTCGGTGTCCGAAGCGCTGGGCGCTTTAGGCGGTGCGGCCATGCTCTACAGCGTCAGCGCCGCGCTGCTGTTTGCGGTGCAGGGCGTGCCGCGCGTGGCGCAGCTGCGCAGCGTCTCCAAGGTGTACCTGGTGGGCTGCGGCCTGCTGTTCGTGCTCTACGAGATCTGCCTGTCCGTGGCCATCGGTCTGGCGCAGGACCGTGCCCAGTCCATGGAGCTGGGCATGATCAACTACCTCTGGCCCAGCCTGACCATCGTGCTGGCCGTGCTGTGCCGCCAGCAGGGCGCGCGCTGGTGGCTGTGGCCGGGCGTGGCGCTGTGCATCTGGGGACTGGTGTGGGTGCTGAGTGGGGATGGCGCAGGCAGCAACCTGCCCTGGTGGCAGGAGTTGCTGGCCCATATGCGCAGCAACCCGCTGGCCTATGCGCTGGCGTTCGCGGCCGCCGCCCTGTGGCCGGTGTATTCGGTGCTGTCACGCATCCACGGCGGTGGTTTCAACGGTGTGGGCCTGTTCGTGCTGCTGACGGCCGTGGTGCTGTGGGTGCAGTGGCTGGCGGTGGACACCGTGCCCCTGCGCTGGTCCTGGGGCGTAGGGCTGGAGGTGCTGGCGATCGGCGCGTCCACGGCCATCGGCTACAGCTGCTGGGAGCATGGCATCCAGCGCGGCAATCTGGCGGTGATGGCGGCGGGCTCGTATTTCGCGCCGGTGCTGTCGGCGCTGTGGGCCAGTCTGTGGCTGTCGGTGCAGCCAGGGTGGCCGTTCTGGCAGGGCGTGCTGCTGGTGACGGTGGGCTCGCTGGTCTGCTGGGGCGCCACGCGCGTGCGTTGACGCCGCCTTCCGGCGCGCCGCTGCGCTGGCGATAATCCGGCCATCTGCAACCTGGGCCGGAGGCGTATGGAAGGGGAAGCGATTTTTCGCGCGCTGCTGGCCGCCCTGGGTGTGGGCCTGCTGGTGGGGGTGGTCCGCGAGCGCATGCATGCCGCCCCGGCGCTGATGGCGGGCACGCGCACCCATGCCCTGGTGGGGTTGCTGGGGTGTGTGGCCTGGATGCTGGGCAGTGGCGTGTTCATTGCGGCCCTGCTGGCCGTGGCCGTGCTCACGGGGCTGGCCTATGGTTTCACTGCCCGCGAGGACCCGGGGCTGACGGGCGAAATCGCCCTGCTGCTCACCGCGCTGCTGGGTGGGCTGGCCGCCCGAGACGCGGCGCTGGCCGCCGCCCTGGGGGTGCTGATGGCCATTCTGTTGCAGGCCAAGGTGCCGATGCAGAAGCTCAGCCGCGAGTGGATCAGCGAAAAAGAGCTGCAGGATGCGCTGATGCTGGGGGCCGCGGCCCTGGTGGTCATGCCGCTGCTCTCCCGCAGTCCCGTCGATCCCTGGGGTGCGGTCAGTCCCCTGATGGTGTGGCGCATTGGGGTGCTGGTCATGGCGGTGGGCATGCTTGGTCATGTCGCGCAGCGCTTGTTCGGCGCACGCTGGGGGCTGTCGATTGCGGGCTTCTTTGCCGGCTTTGCCTCGTCCACCGCTGCGGTCTCCAGTATGGGTCAACGTGCGCGGGTCGAACCGGCCCACACCGGTGCCTGCGCTGCGGCGGCGTTGCTGGCCAATCTGGCGTCGCTGCTGCTGTTCGTGGCCGTGGTGGGGGCGGTGTCTCCGGACCTGCTGCAGACGGCTGCGGGGACCCTGGTGGGGGCTGGGCTGGCCTTGCTGGGGGTGGTGGCGCTGCTGTGGCGGCGCGCACAAGGTGTGCAGACCCAGGCGGCTGCGCCGACCGGCCGGGCCTTCCAGCTGTCGCAGGCGCTGTGGATTGCGGCACTGATTGCCGGGGTGTCACTGCTGGCGGCCTGGCTGGGCGCGCGCTATGGCAGCGCCGGGGTGCTGGCCAGCACCATGCTGGTGGCGCTGGCCGAGGTGCACGCCGCCGCCGTTGGCGTGGCCCAGATGGCGGCCAGCGGGGTGGTGCCGCTGGAGGTGGCGCATTGGGGAGTCCTGGGTGTGCTGGCCAGCAGCAGCCTGGCCAAAAGCGCGCTGGCCTTTGCCAGCGGGGGCGCCCGCTATGGCGTCTTGGTCACCGGCGGCTTGCTGGCCCTGGTGGCCGGCGGGGTCCTGGGCCGGCTGTGGTGAGGCGGGGGCCCTGCACAGGGCAGATGCGGCATCAGCTGTGGTCGGGATCGGGGGGCTGGCCTTTGACCACCTTGCTCACCACCTCGCCACCAAAGCCCCGGCTGGACAGGAAGCGCATCTGCTTCATGCGTTCCTGGGGCGTGGCGGGCGGCTGGCCGAACTTCTGCTGCCACACTGCCCAGGCGCGGGCGTGTTCGGTGGCGCGCAGCTGTGCGGTGGCCGCACGCACGGTGTCATCGTCCAGGCCCTTGTTGCGCAGTTCCTGCACCACGCGGGCCGTGCCCAGCTTTTTGCTGCGGGTGTAGACCACGGATTGGGCCACCCGTTCCGGGTTGATGAAGTTCTTGGCCTCCAGCGCATCCAGCACGGCGGCCAGATCGTCGCCTTCGTCCACATGGGCGGCCAGCTTGCGCTCCAGCTCGAGCCGCGAGTGCTCGCGCTGGGCCAGCAGCCGCAGCGCGCGGCCGGTGAGGGAGAGTTTGGCAAAGCCCATGCGGTGCACGCTCAAGAAACAAAAAAGGCGCAGGGAACCCTGCGCAAAGATGGCAAACCTGTGTGGTGACGCGGCGGCGGGCAGCGACCGTAGGCCTGTGCGCTGCAGGCCGCAGGCAGGCGCTGCCCTGGCCCGGCGGCAGTCCCCTGGCGTGGCGAGGGGACAACCGCTCGGGGGCTTTAGCCGATCACGCCGTCTTCATCCACCGTGGCGTTCTTGTCGCCTTTCTTGCCCTTGGCGGGCTTGGCGGCGTCTTCGCCGGCGGCCACGGGCAGCAGGGCAATGCCCAGGCTGTCGCGCACCTTGTTCTCGATTTCCACGGCCAGTGCGGGGTTCTCGCGCAGGAATTCACGCGAGTTGTCGCGGCCCTGGCCGATCTTCTCGCCGTTGTAGGCATACCAGGCGCCGGACTTTTCCAGGATCTTGGCGTTCACGCCCATGTCCAGGATCTCGCCTTCGCGGCTGATGCCTTCACCGAACAGAATGTCGAACTCGGCGGTCTTGAACGGAGGCGAAACCTTGTTCTTGACGACCTTGACCTTGGTTTCGTTACCGATGGCTTCGTCGCCCTTCTTGATGGTGCCGGTGCGGCGGATGTCCAGGCGCACCGAGGCGTAGAACTTCAGCGCGTTACCGCCGGTGGTGGTTTCGGGCGAGCCGAACATCACACCGATCTTCATGCGGATCTGGTTGATGAAGATGACCATGCAGTTGGTCTTCTTGATGGTGGCGGTCAGCTTGCGCAGTGCCTGGCTCATCAGGCGGGCCTGCAGACCGGGCAGCTGGTCGCCCATTTCGCCTTCGATTTCGGCCTTGGGGGTCAGCGCGGCGACCGAGTCGATCACGATCAGGTCCACGGCGCCGGAGCGCACCAGGCTGTCGCAGATTTCCAGCGCCTGCTCACCGGTGTCGGGCTGGCTGATCAGCACTTCGCTCAGGTTCACACCCAGCTTCTGGGCGTAGCCGGTGTCCAGTGCATGTTCGGCGTCGATGAAGGCGCAGGTGCCGCCTTGCTTTTGCATCTCGGCAATGACCTGCAGCGTCAGCGTGGTCTTGCCCGAGGATTCCGGGCCGTAGATTTCGATCACGCGGCCGCGGGGCAGGCCGCCCACGCCCAGAGCGATGTCCAGGCCCAGCGAGCCGGTGGACACCACCTGGATGTCCTGGGCCGCTTCGCCTTCGCCCAGCTTCATGATGGTGCCTTTGCCGAATTGCTTTTCGATCTGGGCGAGGGCGGCAGCAAGTGCCTTGGCTTTTTCGCTGTTGGCGTCGGCGGACTTGGCGGCAATGGCGTTCATGAAAACTCTCCTTGGAAGGGTTTGGCGGGATGGGGTGCAGCCACTGGAATGAATAACAGGCTGGATGCTTGAACAGTAGTTTAGGGGTGCTGTTTTGCCAATTCCACAAATATTTAGTCAGTTTGCCTGACTAAATTACCATGGGGCCATGAGCGAACTTCCCCACGCCATTCCCCCCAGCGATGCCTGGCGCCAGACCCACCTGGGCCGGCTGCTGGGCCATGCCATGCGCCAGTTCGACGCCCGCGTGCTGCAGCTGATGGCACGCGATGTGGCCGTGCCGCTTGCGCTGTCCAACCTGGCGGCGCGCGACCAGGTGAGTGCGGCGCACATCCATATCACCCGCCACCTGTCGCTGGCGGGCGACCGCATCACCGACCTGGCCGAGCGCGCGGGCATGAGCAAGCAGGCCATGGCCGATCTGGTGGACCAGTGCGTGGCCTGGGGGTTGGTCACGCGGGAGTCCGATCCGCACGACCGGCGCGCGCGGCGCGTGTGCTTCACGCCCACCGGGCTGGACTGGCTGCAGGCCTTCCATGACGCCGTGGCCCAGGCCGAGGCAGAGTTTGTGGAATCGGTGGGCCAGGATGTGGCCACCGTGGTCCAGATTGGCCTGGAGGCCTACGCCGGCGACAGCGGCACGCTGGCCTGAGTGCCTGTGGGCAGGCGCGCGGGACGGCACGGTACCGTCTGTCGGCGCCAGCGGCCGGGGACTGCCGGATGCGCGCGGAAATGACTTGCATCAAGACCGGCGTGAATGTCAGCTTCCGTACAGGTGAACCGGGTGTTTTCCCGGGGGAAGTCCGCTGGTGCGGGGGATGGGCGGCTTCTAGAATGGTTCGGCTGGCCGACAGGCTGGTGCGGCGCACTTCACAGTGCCATCCGAAGCATCAAGACATAAACGACCGCGGCCCGACTGCGGCGCCTTCAGGAGACCCCCATGCGCATACTCATCGCCGAAGATGATCAGGTGCTGGCCGATGGATTGCTGCGCAGCCTGCGCGGCGCTGGTGCCGTGGTGGACCATGTGTCCAGTGGCAGCGAGGCCGATGCCGCGCTGATGACCAACGACCAGTTCGACCTGCTGATCCTGGACCTGGGCCTGCCCAAGATGCATGGGCTGGAAGTGCTCAAGAAGATGCGCAGCCGGGGCGATGCGCTGCCGGTGCTGATCCTCACCGCCGCCGACAGCGTGGAGGAGCGCGTGCAGGGGCTGGATTTCGGTGCCGACGACTACATGGCCAAGCCCTTCAGCCTGCAGGAGCTCGAAGCCCGCGTGCGTGCGCTGACGCGCCGGGGCATGGGAGGCACCAGCAGCACCGTCAAGCACGGCCCGCTGGTGTACGACCAGGCCGGGCGCGTGGCCACCATCGACGGCAAGATGGTGGAGCTGTCCGCCCGCGAGCTGGGCCTGCTGGAAGTGCTGCTGCAGCGTGCAGGCCGTCTGGTCAGCAAGGACCAGCTGGTGGAACGCCTGTGCGAGTGGGGCGAAGAGGTCAGCAACAATGCCATCGAGGTCTACATCCACCGCCTGCGCAAGAAGATCGAGCGCGGTCCCATCCGCATCGCCACCGTGCGCGGCCTGGGCTATTGTCTGGAGAAGATCAACCACTGAGGGGCTGCGCGCCCGGTGCGCGCGGCCTGTCCTGCGCCGCGGTGTCCGCCGTGGCGGTTTTGTTCCGGGCCACCTTTGCCGGCCCCTGGCGTGAACCTGCACCTTGAACATCTTCCAGCGTGAGCAGCGGTCCCTGTTTGGCGAGATCCTCGACTGGATGCTCACGCCGCTGCTGCTGCTGTGGCCGGTGTCGCTGGCGTTGACCTGGCTGGTGGCGCAGGAGCTGGCCAACAAGCCGTTCGACCGTGCGCTGGAGTACAACGCCCAGGCGCTGGCGCAGCTGCTGGTGGTCAGCGACGGGCAGCTGCAGTTCCACATGCCGCGTCCGGCCAGCGAGCTGCTGCGCGCCGACGATTCCGACATGGTGTACTACCAGGTGCTGGGCGCCAAAGGCGTGCTGCTGTCGGGCGAGCGCGAGTTCCCCATGCCGCCGGAAACCGGCGGTGGCTTCGAAGCCAGCATCGGCCAGGTACAGCTGCGCGACGACGATCTGCGCGGCGTGGACATCCGCGTGGCCTCGATCTGGGTGCGGGTGCCGCTGGACCAGGAGGTGCTGGCACTGGTACAGGTGGCAGAAACGCGTGAAAAGCGCAGCGTGCTGGCGGCGGAAATCATCAAGGGCGTGATGCTGCCGCAGTTTGTCATCCTGCCGCTGTCGGTGCTGCTGGTGTGGCTGGCGCTGGCGCGTGGGATCAAGCCACTGCACCGGCTGGAAGAGCGCATCCGTGCGCGCAAGCCAGACGACCTGTCGCCGCTGAACCACAAGGCCGTGCCCATGGAGGTGGCGCCGCTGGTGGATGCGGTGAACGATTTGCTGCGGCGGCTGAACGATTCCATTGCCACACAAAAACGCTTTCTGGCGGATGCGGCCCACCAGCTCAAGACCCCGCTGGCCGGCTTGCGCATGCAGGCCGATCTGGCCCAGCGCCCGGGGACCAGCAACGAAGACCTGAAACGCTCGCTGCAGCAGATCGGGCGCAGCTCCATCCGCGCCACGCACACCGTCAACCAGCTGCTGTCGTTGGCCCGGGCCGAAGGCGCCAGCACGGCGCTGCAGCGCACTCCCTGCGACATGGCCGAGCTGGTGATCGAGGTGGTGCAGGACTGCCTGCCCCGTGCCATGGACAAGCACATTGACCTGGGCTACGACGGCGCCGAACCCGGCACCATGGCCCTTCAGGTCTGGGGCAATGCCACGCTGCTGCAGGAGCTGGTGCGCAACCTGGTGGACAACGCCATCAACTACACCCCGTCCAGTAATGCACAGCCCGGTCTGGTGACGGTGCGCGTGCTGCCCGATCCGTTCGGCCGCGTGGTGGTGCTGCAGGTGGAAGACACCGGTCCCGGCGTGCCCGAGGCGGAGCGCGACCTGGTGTTCCAGCCTTTCTACCGTGCGCTGGGCACCGAGGCCGACGGCTCCGGCCTGGGTCTGCCCATCGTGCTGGAGATTGCCCGCCAGCATGGCGCCCAGGTGGCGCTGGAAGATGTGCACCCGGGCCAGCCCATGCCCGGTGCCCGCTTCACGGTGCGCTTTCCGGCCCAGGTGGCGGAGTAGGGGCGGCGTCGAAGAGTGCGCCCAGCGGCACCGTGGCTTGCGGCCAGCCCGGTGCGTCTTATGCCAGGTCGGGGAACGCCAGCGCCGGGCGGGGAAAGGCAGACAGGCTGGCCTCGGCTTCGGTCGCCGCTTCGACCTTGGCCAGCAGCCAGTCGCGGAACTGCTGCAGCGGGGTCAGGTTGGCGCGCGTCTCGGGGTAGCACAGCCAGTAGCCCTGGTCGCTGAGCACGCTGTGCTGCGGCAGGGGCTCGCTCACCAGGCCGGCGTTGATTTCATCCTGCACCAGGCAGCGGGGCACCAGGGCCACGCCCATGCCGGCCTGCACGGCGCGGATGATGGTCTGGAACTGGTCAAACTGCGGGCCGCTGAGCGGGTCGATGTCTTCCACGCCATAGGTCTCGCTCCAGCGCGACCAGGCCTGAGGCACGGTCACATGGCGCAGCCGCGTGCAGTGCGCCACGTCGGCCGGGGTGCGGATGGTCTGTTCCGGGTTGCGCGGGGCGATCAGCACCACTTCGCGCCCGGTCAGGTAGTGGGCGCGGGTGTTGGGCCAGTGGCCGTCGCCGAACAGGATGGCGCAGTCCAGCGTGGGGCTGCCAAAGTCATAGCCTTGCACATAGGGCACGAAATGCAAGGTCACCTGCGGGTGGCGGGTCTGGAAATCAGGAAGCTTTGGAATGAGCCACTTGGCGCCAAAGGTCGGCAGGGTGGACAGGTGCAGGGCTCCGCCGCCATCGCTGCTGGTGATCAATTCCAGCGTGGCCGACTCCAGTTGCGACAGCAGAGCGCGCACCGATTTCTCATAGCGTTCGCCCGCAGAGCTGAGGGTCAAACGTTTGCGGTTACGCTCGAACAGTGGCACGCCCACCCATTTTTCCAGCTCCTGCACCTGTTTGCTCACGGCGCTCTGGGTCAGGTGCAAGGCTTCGGCAGCGCGTGACACACCGCCAAACCGGGCTACGGTGGAGAAGGCCCTCAACAGGTGGACAGGGGGCGTCAGGCGCCGCAGAGGTAACAGGCTGGAAGACACTGATTTGATTCCTTTTGGGAATGATAACAGGCACAGCTATTGCTTTTGTCAGCTGGACAAATCCCTTACCCTTCTTTTCTCTCCTCTCACTATCGGAATCCTCAGATGCAACGTCGTCACTTCCTCTCCTCCGTGGCCGCCGCCACTGCCGTGGCAGCTGCGCCCGGTATGGCCCTGGCCCAGGACACCAGCCGTCCCATCCGCATCATCGTGCCCTTCCCGCCTGGAGGCGCCACCGACATGGTGCCGCGCAACCTGCAGGACGTGCTGGGCAAGCTGCTGAGCCAGACCGTGGTGATCGAGAACAAGGCCGGTGCCGGCGGCTCCATCGGCATGGCCGAAGTGGCCCGTGCCAACGACGGCGTGACCTTCGGTATCGCCACGCTGTCCACCCACGGCGTGAACCCCGCCGTGCTGAGCAAGCTGCCCTATGACGCCATCAAGGACTTCGTGGGCGTGACCGAAATCGTCAAGGCCCCGGGCGTGATCATGGTGAACCCCGCCATCCTGCCGGTGAAGAACTTTGCCGAACTGGTGGCCTACCTGAAGGCCAACCCCGGCAAGGTGTCCTACGCCACTCCCGGCAACGGCACCATCGGCCACATGTGGGGCGAACAGTTCAAGCGCAGCACCGGTACCGACATGCTGCACATTCCCTACCGTGGTGCAGGCCCGGCCATCAACGACGTGCTGGGCGGCCAGGTGCCCGTCTACTTTGACCAGGTGGCAGCGTCCCTGCCGCACGTGAAGGCAGGCAAGCTGCGCGCCATCGCCGTGTCCTGGCCCCAGCGCCTGGACGTGCTGCCCGACGTGCCGACCTACGCCGAAGCCGGTCACCCCGACCTGAACAACCCTTCGTGGTTCGGTCTGGTGGCGCCCAAGAGCATGCCTGCCGCCCAGGTGGAACGCGTGCAAAAGGCCGTGGTGGCAGCACTGAAGGACCCCGCTGTGCAAAAGCGCATGTCTTCCCAGGGTCTGTACCCCTCGGGTTCGTCCACTGCGGATTTCACCAAGCAGATCCAGACCGCCGTGGCCACCATGAAGAAGGTGGCTGTGGACGCCAAGATCCAGATCGACTGAGTCTTTCCCCAGAGGCACGCCGGCGCTGCCGGCATGCCCAGGACATGGCAAAAAGAAAGCCCACGGCCGTCAGGCAGTGGGCTTTTTTTGTGGGCGCCTGGGTCGCAGCAGGGGCGGTGGTGGCGGGGTTCAGCCTTCGCACAGGCGCAGCGGTTTGCCGGCCAGCGCGGGTTTGAGGCGTTCCATGCGTGCGTGCAGCTCCGGGGACACATGGGGCAGGCGCAGGGTGTAGAGCGTGGTTTCGGCCCGTTCCTGCACCACACGGGCGCCGCGCACCCCCTTGCGCAGGAAGGTGGTCAGCTCGCGCGTGGCGGCCTCTTCACTGGGGAAGCGGCCCAGCGACAGGCCGGGTTCCAGCGCGCCGGTGGCACGGTCAAAGCCCACGCCCTGCTGGCGCAGCTCGGCCCGGCGCGCATCCAGCGCCTCGGCGCTCGGGAACTTGCCCAGGTAGACCATCCAGCGGCCGTTGACGGCCGAGGTCTGCAGCTCCCATTGTTCGGCCGGGATCTCCAGGTCGCGCAGCGCGGTGCGCACGGCCACGACCTGTTTGTCGTCGAAGGTGCCGGCCTGCCAGCAGCGGCCGGGGCCGCTGGCGGCGGTGAGGGTGGCGGTGTCCGGAGCGGCGGGTGCCGCCGCGTCGGTCGCCGGGGCCGCAGCCGGGGTGGCGCGTGCCGGTGGCGTGACGGGGCCGACCTGGATGGCTTCCGGGCGCATCTGCTGCTTGAGCCGGAAGGCTTCGGACTGGGTTTCGGGCTGCCAGCCCAGGGAGGCCATCCAGCCTTGGCTCCAGGCCAGGTAGCCGGCATTGGCCAACAGCAGGGCAAGCAGGGTGTGTCGCAACATCGTGGAACGCAGTTTAGCGGGCCGGGGCCGCAGGGGCGGCTGGTGCCGGGCGGACGCTGACCTCGGAGCTGGTGATCTGCTGCAGGCCGCCGGCCGTGCGCACCAGCAGGGCGCCCTCGGCGCCCACGCCCTCGGCCATGCCGTGGGTGCCGTCACTCAGGCGGACCGGGCGGCCGCGCAGCAGATCCCGGGCGGCAAATGCGGTGCGGAACGGGGCAAAGCCTTCGGCCTCAAAGCGCTGCAGGCAGTCCACCAGCGCGGGAATCACCGTGGCCAGTGCCGTCGGCGCTTCCCAGCGCGGATCCAGGTCCTGCAGGCAGGCCGGCGGGGTGGACAGATTCTGTTCAGGCCGGGGGCGGATGTTGATGCCCACCCCCACGATCACCTGGCGCGGGCCGGGGCCGAAATGCGCGGTCTCGATCAGGATGCCGGCCAGCTTGCGGTCGCCTTCCAGCCACAGGTCATTGGGCCATTTGATGCCGATGCGCGGCTGGCCGCTGGTGCCGCCGCCGGGCTGCAGCGCCTCGGCCAGGACCTGGCCCACGGCCAGCGACAGGCCGGACCAGTCCTGGGGGGTCAGCGGCAGGCCCAGCGAGAACATCAGCGAATCGCCCAGGCTGCTGGCCCAGGGCTTGCCCATGCGGCCCCGGCCGGCCGTCTGCTGCTCGGCCACCAGCAGCGTGGGAGCGGTGTCGCCGGTGCGGGCGCGGCGCATCAGCTCGGTGTTGCTGGAGTCCACACTGGGCAGGATGTCGATGGTGAAGCCCGGCAGGCGCGGGGCCACGGCTTCCCACAGGGCTTCGGCGTTCCAGTGAATGGGTGAGGTCATCGTGGTTCTTTCTTTTTGTTGCTTGCCGTGCGCCGTACGGTGCCTGGGTCGCCCCGCAGCGCGGCGGGCCTCATTGGTCGCCCGGCATCGGCGGGCGCCAGCCCTTCTTGGGCGCCAGCATGGTGCCCCGGCAGCGCGCCGCGCCGCAGTAGCAGGCGTATTCGGCCTTGAGTTTGGGTGTGTAGCGCTCTTCCACCATCAGGCCGTAGTCGTAGTTCAGCTCTTCACCCGCCGCGATATTGCGCAGCGCCACGATGTAGATGCGGCCCTCGCGTTCGTCGGTGTAGCAGTTGGGGGCGCAGCTGTGGTTGATCCAGCGGGCCGAGTTGCCGCCGTAGTTGGCGTCGATCACCCGGTCTTCGTCCACATGGAAGTAGAAGGTGTGGTTGGGCTGGCTGGGGTCGTGCGGGTGGCGGTCCTGGGCTTCCTGCCAGCCGATCACCTCGCCGGTGTACTCGATCAGGGTTTCGCCTTCCGCAATGTCCTGCACGGCGAACACGCCTTTGCCGTGCACGCCGGACCGTCTGGTTTGAATGCGGCGATGGCTGGAAAGGGATTCGGCGGTGCGGGGCATGGCAATCTCTGATAACTTGAATGTGCACACACGTGCGCGCATGTGCGCACGCGTGCGAGACGCATTGTAGAAGCGGCGGCTTCGCTGGTGAAGCCGCCGTGGTAATGAACGAGAACCACCCATGACAAAGACCCTGGTGATTGCAGAAAAGCCCTCCGTGGCCCAGGACATCGTGCGCGCGCTGACGCCTGCCTACGGCAAGTTCGACAAGCACGAAGACCATTTCGAGAACGAGCGTTATGTGGTGACCAGCGCCGTCGGCCATCTGGTGGAAATCCAGGCGCCCGAGGAGTTCGACGTCAAGCGCGGCAAGTGGAGCTTTGCCAACCTGCCGGTGATCCCCCCGCGCTTCGACCTGAAGCCGGTGGACAAGACCAAGAGCCGTCTGAACGCGGTGGTCAAGCAGGCCAAGCGCAAGGATGTGACCGAACTCATCAACGCATGTGACGCGGGCCGTGAAGGGGAGCTGATCTTCCGCCTGATCGAGCAGTACGCCGGCGGCGCCAAGGGCGGGCTGGGCAAGCCCATCAAGCGCCTGTGGCTGCAGTCCATGACACCCCAGGCCATCCGCGACGGCTTTGACAAGCTGCGCAGCGAGCAGCAGATGCAGGGCCTGGCCGATGCCGCCCGCAGCCGCTCCGAAGCCGACTGGCTGGTGGGCATCAACGGCACGCGCGCCATGACGGCGTTCAATTCGCGCGATGGCGGCTTCTTCCTGACCACGGTGGGCCGGGTGCAGACCCCCACGCTGTCGCTGGTGGTGGAGCGCGAGGAAAAGATCCGCAAGTTCGTCAGCCGCGACTACTGGGAAGTGCATGGCGCGTTCAACGCCCGGGCCGGCCAGTACCTGGGCAAGTGGTTCAACCCCCAGTGGAAGAAGAGCGAAGACGCTGAAGCCAAGGCCGACCGCCTGTGGAACAAGCACGAGGCCGACGCCATTGCCGCGGCGGTGCGGGGCAAGCCCGCCACGGTGACCGAAGAGAGCAAGCCGACCACCCAGGCATCGCCGCTGCTGTTCGACCTGACCAGCCTGCAGCGCGAGGCCAACGGCAAGTTCGGCTTCTCCGCCAAGACCACGCTGGCGCTGGCGCAAAGCCTGTACGAACGCCACAAGGCCCTGACCTACCCGCGTACCGACGCACGTGCCCTGCCCGAAGACTATCTGCCCGTGGCACGCCAGACCTTCGAGATGCTGGCCACCAGCGGCATGCGCCATCTGGCGCCGTTTGCGCAGCAGGCCATCAACGACAACTACATCCGCCCGTCCAAGCGCATCTTCGACAACAGCAAGATCTCGGACCACTTTGCCATCATCCCCACCACCCAGGCGCCCAGCGGCCTGAGCGAGGCGGAGCAGAAGCTGTACGACCTGGTGGTGCGCCGCTTCATGGCCGTGTTCTTCCCCAGCGCCGAGCACCAGGTGACCACCCGCATCAGCAAGGTGGAGCAGCATTCCTTCAAGACCGAAGGCAAGGTGCTGGTCAAGCCGGGCTGGCTGGCCATCTACGGCAAGGAAGCCGCCAACGAGGTGGAAGACGCCAAGGAAGGCGACAAGGGCCAGCCGCTGGTGGCGGTGCAACCGGGCGAGCAGCCCCGCACCGACCATGCCGATGTGAAAGGCCTGAAAACCAAGCCGCCCGCGCGCTATTCGGAAGCCACGCTGCTGGGCGCCATGGAAATCGCCGGCAAGCAGATTGACGACGAAGAGCTGCGCTCCGCGATGCAGGAGAAGGGACTGGGTACGCCAGCCACCCGAGCGGCCATCATCGAAGGCCTGCTGACCGAGAAGTACATGCTGCGCGAAGGCCGCGAGCTGATCCCCACGGCCAAGGCCTTCCAGCTGATGACGCTGCTGCGCGGCCTGCAGGTGGAAGAACTCTCCCGCGCCGACCTGACCGGCGAGTGGGAATACAAGCTGTCGCAGATGGAAAAGGGCGAGCTGTCGCGCGCCGCCTTCATGCAGCAGATTGCCGCCATGACCGAAAAGCTGGTCAAGAAGGCCAAGGAATACGACCGCGACACCGTGCCCGGCGACTACGCCACCCTGTCCACACCATGCCCCAACTGCCAGGGCGTGGTCAAGGAGAACTACCGCCGCTACGCCTGCACGGGCGCCAACGGGGCGGGCGAAGGCTGCGGCTTCTCGTTCACCAAGTCGCCGGCCGGCCGCACCTTTGAAACGGCCGAGGCCGAAGCCCTGCTGCGCGACCGCCGCATCGGCCCGCTGGAAGGCTTCCGCTCCAAGGCCGGCTGGCCCTTCACCGCCGAAGTGGCCATCGTGCGCGACGAAGAGGCACAGAACTACAAGCTGGAATTCGACTTTGGCGACGACAAGGAAGAAGAGTCCGGCGAGATCGTGGATTTCAGCGCCCAGCAGTCTCTGGGCAACTGCCCCAAGTGCGGTGCACCGGTGTTCGAGCATGGCGCCAACTACGTCTGCTCCAAGGCCGTGCCCACACAGCAGCAGCCCACGCCCAGCTGCGATTTCAAGAGCGGCCAGATCATTCTGCAGCAGCCGATCGAGCGCGAGCAGATGACCAAGCTGCTGTCTGCCGGCAAGACCGATCTGCTGGAGAAGTTCGTCTCCAACCGCACGCGCCGCAATTTCAAGGCCTTCCTGGTCTGGGATGCGGAAGCGGGCAAGGTGAACTTCGAGTTCGAGCAGCGCGAATCCAAGTACCCACCGCGCAAGACGGCGGCGGGTGCTGCCGCCAAGACCCCGGTCAAGACTGCGGCAGCCAAGAAGGCGCCTGCCGCCAAGAAGGCCGCCGCCAAGACCACGGCCCGCAAGCCCGCCGCCGCCAACTACCGCCCGGATGCGGCACTGGCCGCCGTCATCGGTGACGGTGCCGTGGCCCGCACCGAGGTGGTGAAAAAGGTCTGGGACTATGTGAAGGCCCGCAACCTGCAGGACCCCAAGGACAAGCGCATCATCGTGGCGGACGCCAAGCTGCTGCCGGTGTTCGGCAAGGACCGCATCGGCATGTTCGAGCTGACCGGCATCGTCGGCAAGCACCTGGTCAGCAACGACTGACCCCGTCCGTGCGACCGGCGGCCTGCTGCTGCGGGCCGGGTGTCGCACGGGTACATGCGTTGGTCACGGAGTGCAGGCACCATGGGGTCTGCACGCTGTGCCGCCCCGGGTGCTGTGCCCGGTGATTGACCCTTGAAGGAGCGACCATGGACCTGGCCCTCGATGCCGCCCCCACCACTGCCCCTGTTGCCACGCCGTTCCCCCGCAGCGTGGCGCTGCAGGGCACGACCAATTTCCGCGATCTGGGCGGCTACACCGGGGCCGATGGCCGCACGGTGCGCTGGCGCCACCTGTTCCGCTCCGACCACCTGGCAGGCCTGAGCCAGACCGACCTGCAGGCCCTGCAGGAGCTGAATGTGGGCCGGGCAGTGGACTTTCGCGGCGTGGAAGAGCGCGTGGCCCAGGGCTATGACTGGCCGTTTCTGACCCAGCATGCGCTGACCATCGAACCCACCGTGGTGCAGCGCGCGTTCGCCATGATCCACCAGGGCCACCGGCTCACGCCGGCCGATACCGTGGGCCTGATGCAGGACACCTACCGCGGCTTTGTCATCGACAATGCCGAGCGCTTTGCCACGCTGTTCCGCATGCTGCTGGAAAGCGACCGTCCCCTGGTCTTCCACTGCACCGCCGGCAAGGACCGCACCGGCTGGGCGGCGGCGCTGATCCTGCTGGCGCTGGGCGTGTCCCGCGAGGTGGTGCATGACGACTACCTGCTGACCAACCAGCTCTACCGTCGCCCGCCCGAGCTGGCCGCCAGGGCCGCGCAGACGGTGCCGCAGGAGATTCTGGATGTGTTGTGGCGTGTGCAGATGCCGTTCCTGGACAGCGCCTTTGCCCTGGCCGAAGAACGCTACGGCACCATGGACCGCTATCTGGCCGAAGCCCTGGGCGTGGGGGCTGCCGAACGCGCGCAGCTGGCGCGCATGTACCTGGAAGGCTGATGGCCGCCGCTCCGCAGGCGGGTCTGCGGAGCTTCCCACAAGAGAACGGCCGCTGGCACATGGAAGTGTGCCAGCGGCCTTTTTCATGCTGGCTGCGGCAGTCTGCGCACCTGGTGCGCAGGGCGGATGGGGCGTGGCGCTGCACGCAAGCATGTGCCGGGTAGACTGGCCTTTTGCTCATTCCATGCGCCGCCTGAGAGAGCGGTGCGCGGCTTCAGGTATGGACCAACGACTTGATTCCAAAGTGGCCATCGTCACCGGGGCGGCCCAGGGCATCGGCGAAGCGATTGCCCGCATGTTCGCCCAGCAGGGCTGCTTCGTCTATGTCACCGACATCCAGCATGAACGGGGCCGCGCCGTGGCCGATGCGCTGGGCGCGCAGGCCTGTTATGCCCCGCTCGATGTGCGGCAGGAAGACGATTGGCGGCGCGTCACCGCGCAGGCCCTGGCCGAGCGCGGGCGCCTGGACGTGGTGGTGAACAACGCGGGCGTGACCGGGTTCGAGTGTGGGGTGGTGGCCCATGACCCGGAGCATGCCGAGCTGGCCGACTGGCATGCCGTGCACCGGACCAATCTCGACGGGGTGTTCCTGGGCTGCAAGCACGCCATCCGGGCGATGCGGCCGCAGCAGACCGGCTCCATCATCAACATCTCCTCCCGCTCGGGCCTGGTGGGCATTCCCGGGGCGGCTGCCTATGCCTCGTCCAAGGCGGCGGTGCGCAACCACAGCAAGACCGTGGCGCTGTACTGCGCCGAACAGGGGCTCCGCATCCGGTGCAATTCCATCCACCCGGCCGCCGTCCTCACGCCCATGTGGGAGCCCATGCTGGGCACCGGCGCGGACCGGGAGGCGCGCATGGCCGCACTGGTGCGGGACACGCCGCTGCGCCGGTTCGGGCTGCCGTCAGAGGTGGCGTCCGTGGCCGTGCTGCTGGCGTCGGATGAGGCCACCTACATCACCGGCAGCGAGTTCCATATCGACGGCGGCCTGCTGGCCGGAACGGCAGTGACCCCGGCCGTGGTGGGGGGCGCAGACGCCTAGTGCCTCCGCGGGCCCAGGCCGCGTGTCCATGGGCCCAAGCCATGGGGCGGAGTCCTGCACGGGGGCGTCACCGGTGGCCCGCCAGTGTCCTGAAAATTGTTTTGCAGCGCGGCGCACAGCAAGTTGCGCACTTCACGTTCGATAGCACTCCGGCGCACGGGTGCGTCGATGCAGCAACCCGTGCGGCCAGGCCGCCAGCGCCATCCCTGGAAAAGATTTTGCACGCCGTGTGCTGTGGTGCTTGTCCACAGCTAGGCCACCGACAAGGTGCCGGGTGGGGGGCGTGCGTACTTCACCCGGCGCCTCGGCCGTCATCCGGCCGGGAGGCGAACGCCATCACCCGCCATCAGCCGCCCAATGGTGGCATGGGGTAGGCCTCGCGGTCCTGCGGGCGGGGCAGCTGGCCGGGCAGGGGCGGCAGGTTGTACGGGTTGTAGGCACCGTCCTGGCCGGCCGGAGGCGGTTGCACCGGTGCCGGGGCAGGGGCGGGCAGGCCCTGTTCCTGCAAGGTGGGCGTGCGTTCTTCCACCGGGCCGTCGTGGCTGGTGTCGGGGTCGCGGGTGACCGGGGCCGGGCCGCCGGGGCGCTGCTCCCACCCGGGCCAGCCGCCGCCGGGCATGGGGGGCGCAGCAGGCGTGGACGGTGTGGCCGGCGGGCTGGCGTCCGGTGCGGGCGCCGGGCGGCGGGGAGCGGACGGGGCATGGTCCTGCACGGCGCCTTCGTCCTCGGGGGTGCTGCCCCACCAGCCTTGAATGCGTTCGCGCAGACCGTCCACCAGATTGCCCCACCAGTCGCTGTGCTCGGGTTCGGCAAAGCGGGCCTGGGCGTCGATGCGGCGGGTGCCCAGCACGCGGTTGGTGAAGTCGCCCACCATGGGCAGGGCGCTGCGCGCACCCTGGCCCCAGTAGTCGCTGCGCAGGGTGATGCGGCCGTCGTTGAAGCCGGCCCAGGCGCCGGTCACCAGCTGCGGGTGCATCAGGATGAACCAGCCGTCGGCATTGCCCTGGGTGGTACCGGTCTTGCCGGCCACATCGGCGTGGATGCCGTAGGTGCTGCGGATGGCGCGGCCCGTGCCTTTGTCGATCACGCCACGCAGCATGTCCACCAGGGCATTGGCGGCGTTGGTGTCCATGGCGGCTTCGGCGCGGGCGGGGGCAAATTCGGCCAGCACATCGCCGTCGCGGTTGGTGATGCGGGTGACCATGACCGGCGGCAGGTACTGGCCGCTGCGTGCCAGGCTGGCGTAGGCGGTGACCATTTCCTGCAGGCTGACCGGGCTGCTGCCCAGGGCCAGCGCCGGCACGGCGTCGAGCGCGCTGTCGCGCACGCCCAGGCTGCGGGCCAGGCGCACCACCTTGGCGGGGCCGACCTGCTGCATCACCTGGGCGGTGATGGTGTTCTTGGAATAGGCCAGGCCATCGGCCAGGGTCATGGCCTGGTTGCTGGGCGGCTGTGCGTCGGTGGGGCGCCAGATCTGG
The DNA here is from genome assembly GCF_006740045.1 of Comamonas terrigena NBRC 13299. Lineage (NCBI taxonomy): Bacteria > Pseudomonadati > Pseudomonadota > Betaproteobacteria > Burkholderiales > Comamonadaceae > Comamonas > Comamonas terrigena. The sequence goes on along the minus strand of NZ_AP019749.1, from coordinate 4,514,689 downwards.
CCGCCGGACAGCGGAATCTCCACGGCCTTGTCCTCCAGCGTGTCGCTGGGGCGGCTGCCGTTGAGCAGGGCCGCGCCATAGACAAAGGGCTTGAAGGTGGAGCCGGGCTGGCGGCGTGCCTGCTGCACGTGGTCGAACGGGTCCTGCTTGTAGTCGCGGCTGCCCACCCAGGCCAGGATATGGCCGTTGCGCGGGTCCATGGCTAGGAAGCCGGCCTGGATGCGGGTTTTCTCTTCGCGCAGCGCGGCCATGAAGGCGCGGTCGATCAGCAGGCGCTTCAGGGCCTCGGCCGGGGCTTCGCCGCTGGCTACGGCGCTGCGGTAGGCGCTGCTTTCCTTGACCAGGGCCTGCACCAGTGGCTGCTGGGCGCCCCAGGCGCTGGCCTGCGACCAGTTGCGCTGGGCCACCGCCTGCAAGGTGCGGCCATGGCGGGCCACGGCCTGGTTGGCCCAGGCCTGCATGCGCGAATCGACGGTGGTGTGGACCACCAGGCCGTCGCTGTGGATGTCATAGCCATGGCTGTCGGCCCAGTCCACCAGCCAGCCGCGCAGTGCCCGCACAAAGTGCGGTGCCGGGCCTTCGGCGATTTCCTGGCGCTCGAAATCCAGGCGCAGCGGGCGGGTCTTGAGCCGGTCGAACTCGGCTTCGGCCAGCACCTCGCGCTTGACCATCTGGCTCAGTACGGTGTTGCGGCGCTGCACGGCGCGCTCGGGGTTGCGCACCGGGTTGTAGTAGCTGGTGCCCTTGAGCATGCCCACCAGGGTGGCGGCTTCCAGCACCGTGAGCTTGTCGGCGCCTTTGTCGAAATAGGTGCGTGCCGCCATCTCGATGCCGAAGGCGTTGTAGAGAAACGGGACCGTATTCAGATAGGTCTCCAGGATCTCGTCCTTGGTGTAGAGCGCCTCGATCTTGTAGGCGGTCACGGCTTCCTTGAGCTTGCGGCTGAGCGTGGCGTCGCGCCCCACTTTTTCCGGGTAGAGGTTGCGCGCCAGCTGCTGAGTGATGGTGGAGCCGCCCTGGCGGTCCCCCGACAGGGTGTAGACGACCGAGGCGGCGGTGCGGCGCCAGTCCAGCCCGTGGTGTTCGTAGAAACGGTGGTCTTCGGTGGCGATCAGTGCCTTGACCACATTGGGCGAAATCTGGGCCAGCGGGATCCAGCGGCGGTTGCTGCGGGTGAACAGGGCCAGTTCCTTGCCGTCGGCGCTCAGGATCTGGGCCGGGTTGTCTTCCTTGGCCTTGCGGATGTCCGACAGGCTGGGCGTGAGCAGCACCAGCACGCCCAGCAGCAGCACCAGGAACACCGGCACGCAGGCGGCGGCCTGCCACCACTGGCGGCGGGTACGGGTGGCGAGAAACTGGCGCAGGGCTTGCCAGCCTTGGCGCAGCAGGGACTGCAGCTGCGCGATGGCAGCGGTGAAAGAAGGTGGCAAGGGCATGGTCTGCGAGAAAGGCCGGGTGGGGCGGCGTGCGGGGCGCTTGCGCATCCAACGCCTGCCAGCACCGGCGAGTTGACCCGGTCAGTGTGCCGCAGCCGGGCAGAAAACACACGGGGTGTGGGGAATTGCTGCCTCTGGCGCTTGGGGCCCTAGCGTACGCCCCGGCAGAAGGCGGCGGATTGCCGCACAATGCCAGGTTTTTCGGCGAGGTACAGGGAACCTGTATCGCCCGCACGGTTCCAACACCGTACCGCTTTTGTGCTTTCCCGGATTCGCAGCCCATGCAACGCCGCCGTTTTCTGCTCAGTGCCGCCTGTGCGGTCCCTCTTCTGACCACCGCCTGCTCGGGCCGCTCCCTGCCACGCCAGCTCAGCATGAGCACGCAGCAGCTGCAAGCCACGGTGGCGCGCAAATTCCCCAAACCCTATCCCGTGGCCGGCCTGCTGCAACTGCAGCTGCAGGCGCCGGTGCTGTCCATGCTGCCGGACAGCAACCAGATCCGGGCCGTGCTGCCGGTGCTGCTGTCGGGCCCGGTGCTCAAGCAGACTTTCCAGGGCCAGCTGGATGTGAGCTTTGGCCTGCGCTACGAGCCCAGCGACCGCACGCTGCGTGCCCAGCGCGTGCTGGTCAACAGCCTGCAGATCGCCGATGCCCCGCCCGCGCTGGCGGACATGCTGACCACCTACGGGCCGCGCCTGGGCGAACAGGTGCTGGACAACCTGGTGCTGCACCAGTTCGAGGACAAGGATCTGGCGCTGGCCGACACCATCGGCCTGCAGCCCGGCGTCATCACGGTCACGGCACAGGGCTTGACCATGAGCCTGGACAAAAAGACGTCCTGAGTACCTAAATGCGCTCAGGCGTATATATGACGGTAGTAGGTTGCTATGGTTTTATTGAGCAGGCTGTCGTTTTTTACCGTTTGTCGCTGGCCTTTTGTCCTACAAGGCCGTTAACATGCAGACACGCTGGCGCATGCGCCAGCGGCTGTTGACTCCTGCACAAGGCCCTGCATGATCGATCTGAGTCCTTACCCTGTCACCCGCAAATGGCCTCCCCAGTTTCCGGACTGGCTGCAGCTGTACTCCCTGCCCACACCCAACGGGGTGAAGGTGTCCGTGATGCTCGAGGAATGCGGCATCCCGTATGAAGCACACCGGGTGGACATCCAGACCGGGGACCAGTTCACCCCTGAGTTCCTGAGCGTCAATCCCAACAACAAGATTCCGGCCATCCTGGACCCGCAGGGCCCCGGCGGCAGCCCGCTGGTGCTGGCCGAAAGTGGTGCCATCCTCGTCTATCTGGCGGAAAAGTCGGGCCAGTTCCTGCCCCCCGACGCCGTGGCGCGCTACCAGACGCTGCAATGGCTGATGTTCCAGATGGGGGGCATCGGCCCCATGTTCGGCCAGATCGGCTTCTTCCACCGCTACGGCGGCAAGGACTATGAGGACAAGCGCCCGCTGCAGCGCTATGTCACCGAAGCCCAGCGCCTGCTCAAGGTGCTGGACCAGCAGCTCAAGGGCAAGTCCTGGATCATGGGCGACACCTACACCATTGCCGACATGGCCATCCTGCCCTGGGTGCGCTGCCTGATCGAGTTTTACGATGCGGGCGAGCTGGTGGGCTTGGGCAAATTCCCCAATGTGCTGCGCGTGCTGGCGGCCTGGGAAAAGCGCCCGGCCGTGCAGCGCGGGCTGCAGATGCCGCCGCGCTGAGACTTCAAGCTACAGAACAATGCCTGCTTTCATGCAGGCATTGTTCTGTGGGTGAGATGCTGCGTTCCGCGGGCATGGCATTGGGAAAAGGTGCGCCGGCCCCATCATCTGCACCATGGCGAGGCAGGATCTGCGGCACGGTTGGTTGCCGCCCCACCCATCGCCACCGGAGACCCAGATGCCTCACACCCCGCACGCGATTCTCAGCCGCCAGCCCATCGACGGGCTGCGCTGGCCGGTGCTGGATCCGTTTCTGTTCTGCGCCCACCACGACGATGCCTACCCGGCAGGGGACGGGCAGATGGGCCTGCAGGCCGTGGCGCTGGACGAGCGCGAGCTCGGCAGCGATTTCAGCGGCAAGGACGGCTTTTCGATGTACCACGGCGAGCATGTGCCCGGCTTCCCCGGCCACCCGCACCGGGGGTTCGAAACCGTGACCCTGGTGCGCAAAGGCCTGATCGACCATGCCGATTCGCTGGGCGCTGCCGCACGCTTCGGTGAAGGGGATGTGCAGTGGCTCACCGCCGGCCAGGGCATCCAGCATTCGGAGATGTTCCCGCTGCTGCACCGCGACCAGGCCAATCCGCTGGAGCTGTTCCAGATCTGGCTGAACCTGCCCGCGGCCCGCAAGATGGTGGCGCCGCACTTCACCATGCTGTGGAGCGAGCGCATCCCGCGCCTGGTGCATACCAGCGACGGCGGCGCCCGGACCACGGTCACCGTGGTGGCCGGTGCGCTGCCGGGTGCGGGTGCGCCGCTGCCGCCGCCGCCCGAGTCCTGGGCCGGTCAGGCGGATGCGGATGTGGCGATCTGGACGCTGCGGCTGGAACCCGGCGCCCGCTGGTCGCTGCCCGCCGCCCAGGGCGCGCAGACCCGGCGCATGCTGTACTGGTTTGTGGGCCAGCAGCTGCAGGTGGCTGGTGACACGCTGCGCGAACATGCGGCGCTGGAAATGGCCGCCGGCCAGGACTGGGTGCTGGAGAACACCGGCAGCGATGTGGCGGAGCTGCTGATGCTGCAAGGCCGGCCGATTGCCGAACCCGTGGTGCAGTACGGACCGTTCGTGATGAACACGCAGCAGGAAATCATGCAGACCATGATGGACTACCGCCGCACCCAGTTTGGCGGCTGGCCCTGGGACAGCCAGGATCCGGTGCATGGCCCGGAGATCCGCCGCTTCGCCCGCCACCCGGGCCAGCAGGTGGAAGAGCGGCCCACGGCCTGATGCCCGGCGGCTGCGGGTGAGACTGCACAGGCCTGCCTGGCCCACGCCGGGCAGGAGCCTGTGGGTTGCTGGCGGCGCAAAAGCGCCTTGCATAGCGCAGGGAATCGCCGGATTTGTTACTTGATTGTTACGCGTTGATGTGGGTCAAGTGCTTTTCGGCGGTGATCGTTAGCCTTGTGATTTTGGGAGTGGACACCGCCGTGGCCCTGAGGCAGGGTCCGGCACCGCAGGTGCACGCGCCGCTCCCCCACCATCAAGAGGCACTATGCACATTGGGCAACGTTACTGGCGCCGCCAGGGTCTGGGAACCAAGCTGGCCATCACCAACTTCGTCTGGGTGGCAGCCATTCTGGCGGCGCTGCTGCTGGGCATTGCCTGGAGCGTGACCCGCGTGATGGAGCACAAGGTGCAGAACGAGCTGGAGCAGGGCGTCTCGATGCTGGGCCGTTTCATCGAGGCCAATGACCGTGACCTGCGCCAGCGCACCCAGTTCCTGGCCGACAGCTTCGCGGCCAGCCTGAACGGCACGCTGGAACTGGACCGCAGCGCCGAGCCGCTGCTGCGCCTGGACGGGGTGGCGCTGAATGGCGACAACGCCCGCATCGATCGCTTCACCCGCGCCACCGGTGCGGTGGCCACGGTGTTCATGCGCCAGGGGGATGACTACCTGCGTGTGGCCTCGTCGCTGAATACCGACAAGGGCGAACCCGCCACCGGCACCCAGCTGGACCGCCAGCACCCGGCCTATGCCGAAGTCCAGGCCGGACGCAGCTACATGGGCCTGGCCATGCTGTTCGGCCGCCAGTACATGACGCAGTACCGTCCGCTGAAAGATGCCTCGGGCGCCATCGTGGGCATGGCCTTCGTGGGGCAGGACTTCTCGGAGCTGCTGAACAACCTCAAGGCCTCCATCCGCGCGCTGAAAGTGGGCGAAGGCGGCTATTACTACGTGCTGCGCAACGACGCTGCCGCCCCGGGCACGCTGGTGGTACACCCGTCCCAGGAGGGGCAGAGCATTCTGGAATCCAGGGACAGCGACGGCCGTGCCTTCATCCGCGAGATCCTGGAGCGCAAGCAGGGCGCCATCAGCTATCCCTGGGCGAATGCGGGGGAGTCTGCGCCGCGCGCCAAGCTGGCGGTGTTTGGCGAATATGCGCCCTGGAACTGGACCATCGTCTCCAGCGCCTATGTGGACGAGTTCGTGGCTGAAACCCGCCGCATGATCGCCCTGTTTGCCGCCATGGGCCTGTGTGCCGTGCTGGTGCTGGCCGGGGTGTGGTTCCTGCTGCTGCGCCGCATGATCGTGCGCCCGCTGAACGAAGCCAGCCAGCTGGCCCGCACCATCGCCGCCGGGGACCTGACGGTGAAGATCCCGCATGAGCGCAAGGACGAAATAGGCCAGCTGCTGGACGCCATGAACCACACGGTGGATGGCCTGTCGGATGTGGTGCGCACGGTCCAGGCCCAGGCTGAAAGCGTGGCCGCTGCCAGCGCACAGATCGCCCAGGGCAATCTGGACCTGGCCAGCCGCACCGAAAACGAAGCCAGTGCGCTGGAACAAACCGCCGCCGCCATGGAAGAGCTGGGAAGCACCGTGGCCCATAACGCCGACCACTCCAAGACCGCCGACCAGCTGGCGCGCAGCGCCCAGCAGGTGGTGACCGAAGGCGGCCACGCCGTGCGCCAGGTGGTGCAGGCCATGCAGGGCATTGATGCCGGCAGCCAGAAGATTGCCGACATCACCGGGGTGATCAACTCCATCGCCTTCCAGACCAACATCCTGGCGCTGAATGCCGCCGTGGAAGCCGCGCGTGCCGGCGAGCATGGCCGCGGCTTTGCCGTGGTGGCCGGCGAGGTGCGGGCCCTGGCCAGCCGCAGTGCCGAAGCCGCCAAGGAAATCCAGCAGCTGATCAGCACCAGCGTGGCCGAAGTGCACCAGGGCAATGCCCGCGCCGCGCGCGCCGGGGAAACCATGGAGCAGGCGGTCAGCGAGATCCAGAAGGTCACCCAGCTGATCTCCAGCATCAGCCTGGCCAGCGCCGAACAAAGCACCGGCGTGGCCCAGGTGGGCGAGGCCGTGACCCACATGGACCAGACCACACAGAAGAACGCTGCGCTGGTGGAGGAAATGGCGGGCGCTGCCGACAGCCTGCGCCACCAGTCCGAAGAACTGCTGCATGCCGTGGCCGTGTTCCGTGTGCAAGGCGGCGGTCAGACCGGTCTGACCCGCCGTGCTGCGGCCCACACGGCGGCACGCAAGCAGGCGGCGGCCGCCACGGCCCAGGTGCTCCACACCGTCGCCCATGGAGCCAAGGCTGGCAGCACCTTCAGCAAGCCTGCCGCCGTGAAGGCAGCATCCCCGGCCACCGCCCCGGCACTGGCCCCTGCGCCGCAGGCTCCAGTGGCATCCACTGCCAGACCTGCAGGGACGGCAGCGGCCACCACGGCCGACACCGAGGAATGGACCAGCTTCTGACCCCTGCCCCCGGGGGGCCGCGGCAGATCGGGGACAATGGTTCCCATCCCAACCAACGGGGTGGCTGCGCAGGCAGCCGCCCCGCTTTTGATTGCAGAGCATGAACATCACCAAAGACACCGCCGTCACCATCCACTACAAGATCCACGCGCTGCTGCAAGGCGGTCTGGCCGGTCCGTTGCTGGACAAGGGCGACGTGGCCTATCTGCATGGCGGTTACGACAACATCTTTGCCAAGGTGGAAGCGGCCCTGGAAGGCAAGCAGACCGGCGATGCACTGACCGTGGACCTGGCGATCGAAGACGCCTTTGGCGAACGCGACGAAAGCCTGCTGCGCACCATCCCCAAGGGCGAGTTCCCCCCCGGCGTGAAGGTGGGCGGCCAGCTGCGCGGCACCAACGACCAGGGCCTGCCCCAGATCTACAACGTGGTGAAGATCAAGGGCCCGGTGGTCCAGCTGGACGGCAACCATCCGCTGGCCGGCCAGGCCCTGCGCTTTGCCTGCACCGTGAGCGAAGTGCGTGCGGCTTCCGAAGAGGAAATTGCCCACCGCCATGTGCATGGCGGCCACGGCCACCACCACTGAGAGGCAAGGGTGGCGGTGGGGCCGCCGCGTGCCGTGGCACTGCCAGGGCACGCAGGGTCTGCACCGCTTCCGGCCCGGTGAGAGCAGCCGCCTTCGGGCGGCTTTTTTGTGCCGAATCGCTGCTCTCTGCTTCGCCTTTCACCAGGGTCGTGCAACAAAAGCAAGTGCTTACATGGAATGCGGTGCTGTGTGCAAGGAGCGACAGACGGCGTCCTTGTCAGGAATGTGGATATACGAGTGAGAATGATTGTCAATAAAATTACGTTGACAATCTTCAACATCCCTGTGTCTATGAGCCATCCAGCATTCCCCCTGCGACCGATTGCGGTCGCTTTGTCTTTGTGGGCCTCTGGCGCCAGTGTCTGGGCGCAGGCCGCCGCCACTGAGCTGGAAACCGTCACCGTCGAAGCCAGCGCCGATGCCTCGGCCGAAGGCCTGTCCAAGCCCTATGCCGGAGGCCAGGTGGCACGCGGCGGGCGTGCCGGCATTCTGGGCACGCGCGACAACATGGACACGCCGTTTTCCATCACCAGCTACACCAATGAGCTGATCCAGGACCGCCAGGCCAAGAGCGTGGGCGATGTGCTGCAGAACGATCCGACGGTGCGGGTGGCGCGTGGCTTCGGCAACTTCCAGGAAGCGTATTTCATCCGTGGCTTCACCCTGAGCTCGGACGATGTGGCCTACAACGGCCTGTACAGCCTGCTGCCGCGCCAGTACATCGCCACCGAGCTGTTCGAGCGCGTGGAAGTGCTGCGCGGTGCCTCGGCCTTCCTGACCGGTGCCAGCCCCAACGGCGGGGGCCTGGGTGGCAACATCAACCTGTTGCCCAAACGTGCCGGCAACGAGCCCCTGAACCGCGTGGGCGTGGGCGTTTCCAGCGGTGGCCAGGCCACGGTCTCGGCAGACATCAGCCGCCGTTTCGGCCCGGACCAAAGCACGGGCCTGCGTTTGAACGCCGCGCACCGCGGCGGTGATACGGCCACCGACCAGGAAAGCGCCAAGCTGGATCTGCTGTCCCTGGGCGTCGACTGGCGCAGCCGCAATGTGCGGCTGTCGGGCGACATCGGCTGGCAGAACAACCGCCTGAAAGAGACCCGCACCAATGTCACGCCCGGCACCGGGGTGACAGTGATCCCCAGCGCGCCCGACGCATCGTCCAACTGGGCCCAGCCCTGGTCGTACTCCAACGAGCGCGATCTGTTCGGCACCTTCCGTGGGGAATGGGACATCAACGACGATGTGACCGCCTGGGCCGCCTATGGCCTGCGCCGCAGCAAGGAACGCAACGCGCTGGCCAATGTCACGCTCACGGCGGCCGGCAATGGCGCTGCCACGACCAGCCGCTTCGACAACGCCCGGGAAGACCATGTGAGCACGGGAGAGCTGGGTATTCGCGGCAAGTTCAAGACCGGCAGCGTGGGCCATGAGCTGGTGGCCAGCTACTCGCACTTCGACCTCAAGGTGTACAACGCCTACGGCATGAGCACCGGGGCAGGCAATACGCTCAACACCAACATCTACAACCCGACGTCCTACGCCATCACCGGACTGACGTTCCTGGGCAACGATCTCAACAACCCGGCCTACAACCGCGGCGTCACGCTGCAAAGCTACGCGCTGGGCGACACCCTGTCCCTGCTGGATGGCAAGGCGCTGCTGACCCTGGGGGTGCGCCACCAGACGCTCGAATCCGATTCGCTGACCTACCGCGTTGTCAACAACGGCGTGCAGACCAGTGCCGGCGGTGCGCGTGCTTCCGCCTATGACAAGAGCCGCACCAGCCCGGTGGTGGGTGCGGTGTTCAAGCTGACGCCGCAGGTGTCGCTGTACGGCAATTACATCGAAGGTCTGGTGCAGGGCGACACCGCGCCGGCGACTTCCGGCGGGATTGCCGTTGCGAATGTCGGCGAGCAGCACGCGCCCTACGTCGCCAAGCAAAAGGAAGTCGGTGTCAAGTACGACGGCGGCAAGATTGGCGGTGGACTGGCCTTCTTCTCGACCGACAAGCCCCGCTCGGCCTTTGACCCGGTCACCCGCATCTTTGGCTCTTCGGGCGAAGACCGCCACCAGGGGGTGGAGCTGAACGTGTTCGGCGAGCCCGTGCGCGGCCTGCGTCTGTTGGGTGGTGCCACCTGGCTGGATGCCAAGCAGCGCAGCACCGGCAGCAGCACCACCGACGGCAAGCGTGTGATCGGTGTGCCGCAGTTCCAGGCCACGGCAGGCGCTGAATGGGATGTGCCTGCGGTGCAAGGCCTGACGCTGGATGCACGCGTGGTCCATACCGGCGCCACCTACGCCAATGCCACCAACACCCTGCGTGTCAGCGGCTGGAACCGCCTGGATCTGGGCGTGCGCTACATGACCGAAGTGCAGGGCAAGCTGCTGACGCTGCGTGCCCGCGTGGACAATGTGGCGGATCGCAACTACTGGGCCTCGGTGGGCGGCTACCCCGGCTCTGGCTATCTGGTGCTGGGTGCCCCGCGCACCTTCACCCTGAGCGCCAGCATGGACTTCTGAAGGTGACACAGCATGCGTGAATTCTGGACCGGGGTCCACCGCTGGATCGGGCTGACCGTGGCCCTGTTCCTGATGGTGGCGGGCGCCACAGGAGCGGTGATCTCCTGGGACCACGAACTCGATGAGTGGCTCAACGCCGACATCATGCACACGCCGGGCCGCGGCGCGCTGCAGGACCCGGTGGCGCTGGCCGCCGCCGTCGAGGCCAGCGATCCGCGTGCCGAAGTGGCCTATATGACCCTGGGACTGGAGGAGGGGCATGCCGCCTCCTTCCTGGTGCGCCCGCGCCAGGACCCGGCCACCGGCCGTCCCTATGTGCTGGGCTACAACAATGTGTTCGTGGACCCGGTGACCGCGCAGGTCACCGGCCACCGGGATTCCAAGAGCATTGCGCTGAGCACCCGCAACCTGATGCCCTGGCTGCGCCACCTGCACGAAAGCCTGCACATGCCGGCCTTCTGGGGCAGCGACCGCTGGGGCTTCTGGCTGATGGGGGGCGTGGCGCTGATGTGGCTGATCGACAGCTTTGTGGCCCTGTACCTGACGCTGCCGCGGCGCCTGGCGGCCCGCGGCACGGCCCAGCGCACGGCGGCACCGGCGCGTTCCTGGTGGGGGCGCTGGCAACCGTCCTGGGTGGTGCGCTGGCGTGCCGGAGGCTACAAGCTTAACTTCGACCTGCACCGTGCGGGCGGCCTGTGGGTGTGGGGCATCATCATCGTGGTGGCGTTCACCTCGTTCTCGCTGAACCTGTACCGCGAGGTGTTCTACCCGGTGATGCGCCAGATCTCCACCACCACGCCCGGTCCGTACGAGACGATCAAGCCTGCGCCCTACGGCAGCTTCATCCAGCCCAAGATCTCGTTCGCCCAGGCCATCGACATTGCGCGTGCCGAGGGCCAGCGCCTGGGCTTTGCCCACACCCCCGGCGGCATCTGGTACGGCGGGGACTTCCCGTTCTACAACGTCTCGTTCTTTGATCCCACGGACGAAATGGGGGCCATGGGCATGGAGATGTCCAACATCTACGTCAGTGCGGAAGATGGCACTGTGCTGGGCATGCACCGCCCCTGGCACGGCACGGCGGCCGATGTGTTCGTGCAACTGCAGTTGCCCCTGCATTCCGGGCGCATCCTGGGCATGCCGGGGCGCATCCTGATGTCGCTGATGGGGCTGATGGTGGTGATGCTCTCGGTCACCGGCATCGTCATCTGGGAACGCAAGCGCCGCGCACGCCGTGCGGTGCGGGTGGCGGAGCGGGCGGTATTGGCGCGCTGAGATGCCGGCGGGCAGCCCTTTGCCAACCCCTTGCACACAGCCGCCTGCGGGCGGCTGTGTCGTTGCTGGTGCACCGGCGGCGCCGGTGCTCAGCGCTTGCGCAGCAGGGCGCGCCGCAGCATGCGGGCCGCGCGGTCGCGGATCTGGAACGGGCTGTGGCTCAGTGCCGGACGCACCTGGGCGCGTTCGCAGGCGGCCAGAAAATCTTCCAGAATGACGCGGTCGTCCAGGGTGCGGCCTTCGGGGTCGCGGAACTCGGGATGCCACTGCGTGGCCGCGATATAGCTTTTGCCACCGATGCGGCGGTGGATGGCTTCGGGAATGCGGTCCGGAATGCTCCAGGCCTCGATGTCAAAGCCCGGCGCCACGTTCTTGATGCCCTGGTGGTGGATGCTGTTGACCCGTGCGCGCGGCTGGTTGGGGTAGAGCCGGTCCAGGCGGCTGCCGGGCACGATGGCGATGTCGTGCTGGTGCTTGTCGTAGGTGATGGGGTTGCGGTGCTGCTGTGCGCCGGGCACCTGGGTTTCGATGTCCTGGTAGAGCGTGCCGCCAAAGGCCACATTGATCAGTTGCAGGCCGCGGCAGACCCCGAAGATGGGCTTGCCGGCCTGGCTGAAGGCCTCCACCACCGCCATGTCGTACAGGTCACGCACCCGATCGCCCAGCCATTCGGGCTGCAGCGGTTCCTCGCCATAGCTGCCGGGCCACACGTCGGCACCGCCGTGCATCACCACGCCATCCAGCCATTCGGCGTAATGCGCCAGCGTCACGTCGCCGCGCGCGGTTTCACCGGTGGGGCAGGGCACCATGACCACCATGGCACCGCTGGACATGATCCAGTGGGCGATCGACTGCTCGACATACTGCAGTGTCTTGCCGGTGAACAGCGGCCGGTAAGGGTCGGCATGGGAGAAGCAGGCCGAGAGGCCAATCTTCAGGCGGCGGGAGGCGGGCGCGGTCATGAGCATCCATGCTAGTGCGCATGCGCCCCTTTGTGCGCAGTCGATCCGGGTTTTACATGTAGGCGCAGTCGTACGGCAGAACGGGATGTACATCTGGCGATGCCTGCAACTTCGGGCTACTTTGTGCTGTTTGCTATGAATTTGGAAGTGTTTGAGGCAGTCTGCATGCGCACTGGTGTGCCATTGGCTGTGGCTGTCGGGCCACGAAGTAGGACTTGACGGACATCAACAGGCGTCCTTCTCGTGGCGACGAAAGGCTGCGCCGCAGGCCGAACTGGGGCATCATGAAACCGTGCATGGCAGGCCGAAGCCGGGCAAGTACCACCAGGTCGACCCGAGCAGGCCGTGGCGGGTGAAGTCGTTTCACCGCTGCGCAGGCCATGCGCGGCAGCAAGGCAACAAGGAGGAAGCTGATGCAAGTTCAAGTTCATGCCGACGACTCCATCCAGGGCGGCGATTCGCTCGCGCAGTGGGCCCAGGAAGAAATCAACACCCGTCTGGCACGACTCAAGGATTACGTGCAGCGCGTGGAGGTCTACCTCACCGGCGTCGATGCCCTCAAAAGCACCGGCGGCCCCGGCAAGCGCTGCGTACTGGAAACCCGTGCCAATGGCCGACCCCCGATTGCGGTGAATGCCGAGGCTGAAAAGGTGCATGAAGCCTTTGCCGTGGCCGTGGACAAGCTGCTGCGTGCGGTGGACACCGATCTGGGCAAGCTCAAGGACAAGAACGGTCGCGAGAGCGTGCGTGGTGTGGAAGACCCCGCCGTGGGCTAGGGTTGGAGGGCCACAGGCCCGGAGCCCGTGCAGGGCCCCTCTCCTGTGCGCACAGGCCGCCGGACAGGCGGCCTTTTTTTGTGTCCGCCGCTGCGGCGGGGGACCGGCCAGGCCCTGTGGCAGGGTGCCGAGGCCGGCAATGTGCGCACAGACCGGCCTGGCCGGATACAGCGCCTTGGCTGACAGACGGTGGGGCCGGCGGCAGCTACAGTAGGTGTCCCGTTGCTGCATGGCAGCACGCGGCCGGATTGCACGGCCCATCACAAGGAAAGGAACTTGCGCATGAGCACCCATCCCCCCATTCCCGACCCAGCCGACGACAGCGACACCGATGGCCTGCCAGCACGCTTCTCCGCCCGGATTGCGGGCCTGGTCCAGCACCGTGTGGGAGACGGTCCGCTGGAGCCCATTCCCCAGGGCCAGGAGGTCGTGGTGGACCTGGCCATCGCCAGCATGGTGGTGTCCTGGACCAGCGAGGGCCAGCCCATTACCGTGACCTTGTCGCGCGAAGAGTTTCTGGAATACGTCGATCTGGGCGCCATCCAGATCACGGCCTGAAGTACGGGCCCCATGGGGCCTCAGGTCGTCTCACAGGGACGGCCTTGCCGTCAAAAAAAGCTCCGACAGGAGCTTTTTTTTGTGGCCTGTGCGCTGTGGCGTGCGGACCCGAGGAGACAAGCAGGTCTCAGTCCCACACCGGGGCCAGGCCTTCGGGGCTGACCTGGCGGTCGCCGCGCTCCAGCGCATCGATGCGAGCCATGTCATCCGCGCTCAGGCGCAGCGTGCGGCTGGCCAAGTTGCTCTGCAGGTGGGCGCGCTGGGTGGACGAGGGGATCACGGCGATCCCGTGCTGCATGGCCCAGGCCAGGGCCACCTGGGCGTGGCTGGCGCTGTGGGCGGTAGCGATCTCGGCCAGCACCGGCTCGCCCAGCAGCTTGCCGTAGCCCAGGGTCATGTAGGACGTGGTGTGGATGCCGTGCTGGCGCGCGAAGTCCACGACAGCGCGGTTTTGCAGATAGGGGCTGAGCTCGATCTGGTGGGTGGCAATCTGGTCGGCCCCCACGGTGTCGATGGCCTGCTGCAGCAGCGCGGTGTTGAAGTTGGAGACACCGATGTGGCGCGTCAGGCCCAGTTCCCTGGCACGCTGCAGGGCCCGCAGGCTGTCCTGCAGCGGCACGTCGCGCGAGGGCCAGTGGATCAGCGTCAGGTCCACATGGTCGGTGCGCAGGTGCTCCAGGCTTTGCTGCAGGCTGGGGATCAGGGCATCGGCCCCCAGGTGGGCGACCCAGATCTTGGTGGTCAGGAACAGGTCCTGGCGCGGCACGCCGCTGGCGGCGATGGCGCTGCCCACATCGGCCTCGTTCTCGTAGATCTGCGCGGTGTCGATGGCGCGGTAGCCCAGCTCCAGGGCGGTGCGCACGGACTGTTGCACCACATCGCCCTTCAGGCGGAAAGTGCCCAGGCCCAGCGGGGGGACCACGGAAAGGGCAGCGGCAGCGGGGTGTGCCAGGGTATCGGTCATGGGAAGGCTTTCAAAACAGGGGCGGTGCCGGTGGCCGGACACCGCCAGGGGAGAAGGCAATGGCAGGTGCTGCCGCCCGCACAGGGGAACACCGCGGTGGCAAGGCGTTGCGAGGCCATCACGAAGCATGGCGCCAGTGTGGCGCAGCCATACCTGCAGAAAAAGCCCTGAATCCACAGAAAATAATTGACTAAAAATCAACAATTGCGCCAAGCTCGGTCCCATGCAATCCACTTTGGAAGAACTGCTTGCCTTTCGGACGGTGGTCGACACCGGCAGCATCACGGCAGCGGCCCTGCAACTGGACCAGACCACGTCCGGCATCAGCCGCAGCCTGTCACGGCTGGAGAAGAAACTGGCCACCACCTTGCTGCGCCGCACCACGCGCAAGCTGGAGCTGACCGAGGAAGGCGCGCGCTTTCTGGCCCAGGCCCGTGCCGTGCTGGAGGCCCTGGATGCCGCCGAGGAGGACTTGGCCGTGCGGCGCCAGGCCCCGGCGGGGCCGCTGCGTGTCAACGCCGCTTCGCCTTTCATGCTGCATGTGGTGGTGCCGCTGGTGGCGGCGTTTCGTGCGCGCTACCCGCTGATCACGCTGGAGCTGAACACCGATGACCTGCACATCGACCTGCTGGAAAAGCGCACCGACATTGCCATCCGCATTGGTGCGCTGCGTGACTCCACGCTGCACGCGCGCCTGCTGTGCCACAGCCCGCTGCGGGTGCTGGCCAGCCCGGCCTATCTGGAAGGGCATGCGCGCATCCGCAGCGTGGCCGATCTGGCCCAGCACCAGCGCATAGGCAACAGCCAGGTGCCGGGCTTGAACCAGTGGCCGCTGCGCACCAGCGATGGTGGCGAACGCTGGGATGCGGCGCCCCAGCTCACGGCCTCCAGCGGGGAGACCATGCGCCAGCTGGCGCTGACCGGTCAGGGCGTGGTCTGTCTGGCCGACTTCATGACCGTGCGCGACCGCGCCCAGGGGACGCTGGTGCAGGTTCTGCCGCAGGCCACCGTGCTGCAGCGCCAGGCCATCCACGCCGTGTACTACCGCAACACCGCGCTGGCGGCACGCATCACGGCGTTTCTGGATTTTCTGGCGGCAGCGATGGTGCCGCCCACGGACAGCGCCGGAGTCCGCGAGCACGCCTGAAGCTGGCGCCTCCGGCCCCCGTCAGAGCAGCTTGGTGCCGAGTGGCACCTCGCGGTCCGGTACACACAGCGCCACATGGCCGTCTGCATTGTGAAAGCCGGTCACCAGACATTCGGACTGGATGGGACCGATCTGCTTTTTGGGAAAGTTCAGCACCGCCACCACCTGCCGGCCCACCAGGTCCTCGGGCTGGTAGAGCTGGGTGATCTGGGCGCTGGACTTGCGCAGACCCAGGGCCGGGCCAAAGTCCACCTGGAGGAGGTAGGCGGGCTTGCGCGCCTGGGGGAATACTTCGGCCGCCACGATGCGGCCTACGCGCAGTTCCACTTGCAGAAAATCGTCAAAGCCAATCGGCGCGTGCAGGGAAGAGGGTGCAGTCATGGCGTCCATCATGCGGCCCCCGGGCGTGGCAACTGTCGTGCAACCCTGGTGGTGGCAGTCGAAGCCTGGACAGCCCCCGGGCCTTCGGTTGATTTGGTAGTTTGCACATGGCAAATGATTGGTTGGGTTTCGGGGGGTGGCTGGCCAGAATCGGGGGCTCGCACTCCCTGCGATACACAGGCGCCTTGCCGCTGTCGTGCTGCGCAGGTGGGTGCTTTTTTTCTTCCCCCTGCATGACTGTCGCGATGATCTTCTCCCCCCTCGCCCGCCGTTCCCTGCTGGCTGCTGCCGTGGCCGTTTCCTTTGCGTCCGCCGCACAGGCCGAGCGCCTGATCCGCATCGTGGTGCCGTTCGGTGCCGGTGCCACGCAAGACACCGTGGCCCGCACCTTCAGCAACGAACTGGGCCAGGCCCTGGGCGCTACCGTGGTGGTGGAAAACCGCGCGGGCGCGGGTGGCAGTGTGGGCACATCCCAGGTGGCCAAGGCCGCGCCGGATGGCAATACCCTGGTGCTGGCGGCTGCCAGCCACAACCTGGCCAGCCACCTGTACGCCAAGCTGCCGTATGACGCGCAGAAGGACTTTGTCGGCGTCTCCTTCCTGGGCCGCACCGGCTATGTGGTGGGTGTTCCCTCCAGCAGCGGCATCAGCTCGCTGGCTGCATTGCTGCAGCGCGCCAAGGCCCAGCCGGGCCAGTTCAACTACGCCTCGGCGGGCAATGGCAGCGCGTCCCACCTGGCCAGTGCCCTGCTGGCGGCGCAAAGCGGTGTGCAGTTGCAGCATATCCCGATGAAGTCCACCGGTGACGCCACCACCGAGCTGCTGGCGGGCCGCGTACAGCTGGTCACGGGCGCCACCATCGGCATGCTGGCCTTCCAGCATGATCCGCGCATCAAGCTGCTGGCGTATTCGGGCCAGCAGCGCTCGCGCTTCCTGCCCGATGTGCCCACGGTGGCCGAAGCCGGCGTACCCGGCTATGCCTTCGATTCCTGGCTGGGTCTGCTGGCACCGGCCGGCACGCCCGCTGCCGAGGTGGAGCGCATCAATGCCGCGGTGCGCAAGGTGCTGGCCGAGCCGGTGGTGCAGGAACGCCTTGCCCGCGTGGGCGTGGAAGCCGGTACCTTGCCGGTGCCGGCGTTCCAGCAGCTGCTGAAGGACGACTGGGTGGCGGCCGGCCAGATCGTCAAGGCAGCAGGTGGTCGCATCGAATAAGCCGCCCTCGAAAGCCGCATCCGCCATCCACAGGATGCAAAAAAGCCAGCCGCGTTGCCGGGCTGGCTTTTTTTGTGGCGGATCGCTGCAGCGCCCAAAGGCCTGAACAGCGATCCGGGCAGTGAAGCCGCAGGGCTTACTTGGCCACCACGCGCACCATTTCCAGGCACTTGTTGGAGTAGCCCCACTCGTTGTCGTACCAGGAAACGACCTTGACGAAGGTCTTGTCCAGGGCGATGCCGGCTTCGGCGTCGAACACGGAGGTGCAGGTCTCACCGCGGAAGTCGGTGGCCACCACCTTGTCTTCGGTGTAGCCCAGCACGCCCTTCAGCGCGCCTTGGGACTGGGCCTTCATTTCGGCGCAGATTTCTTCGTAGGAAGCTTCGGTGTTCAGTTCCACGGTCAGGTCGACCACGGACACGTCGGAAGTGGGCACGCGGAAGGACATGCCGGTCAGCTTCTTGTTCAGCTCGGGAATCACCACGCCCACCGCCTTGGCAGCGCCGGTGCTGGAGGGAATGATGTTTTCCAGAATGCCACGGCCGCCGCGCCAGTCCTTGTTGGAAGGGCCGTCCACGGTCTTTTGCGTGGCGGTGGCAGCGTGCACGGTGGTCATCAGGCCGCGCTTGATGCCCCACTTGTCGTTCAGCACCTTGGCCACGGGGGCCAGGCAGTTGGTGGTGCACGAGGCGTTGGAGATGATGGCTTCGCCCTTGTAGGTGGCGTGGTTCACGCCGAACACGAACATGGGGGTGTCGTCCTTGGAAGGAGCGGACAGGATCACCTTCTTTGCGCCCGCGTCGATGTGCTTCTGGGCGGTTTCCTTGGTCAGGAACAGGCCGGTGGATTCGATCACCACGTCGGCGCCGACTTCGTTCCACTTCAGGTTGGCGGGATCGCGTTCCTGGGTCAGGCGGATCTTCTTGCCGTTGACGACCAGGGTGTTGCCTTCGACGGAGACTTCACCGTCAAAGCGGCCATGCACGCTGTCGTACTTCAGCATGTAAGCCAGGTAGTCGGGCTCGAGCAGGTCGTTGATGCCAACGATTTCGATGTCGCTGAAGTTCTGCACTGCGGAGCGCAGCACGTTGCGGCCAATGCGGCCAAAACCGTTGATACCTACCTTGATGGTCATGGTTGCCTCGTCTCTAGGGATGGTGAAAACAAAAACCGGATCACTCTAGGCAAAACGCCCACCAAAGCCAAGCCAGGGTGGGCGTCTTGATCGTGATTACTTGTTGCGGCGCAAAGCCTCGCGCACGGTGTCGGCCACGTTCTCGGCGGTGAAGCCGAAGTGCTTGAACAGCACCGGTGCGGGAGCCGATTCGCCATAGCTGTCGATACCGACCACGGCAGCGCAGCCGTACTTCCACCAGAAGTCGGTCACGCCCATTTCCACCGCGATGCGGGGCAGGCCGGCGGGCAGCACGGACTGCTTGTAGGCCATGTCCTGGCGGTCGAAGGTGGTGGTGCTGGGCATGGAGACCACGCGCACGGCAATCTTCTTCTCGGCCAGCTGCTTCTGGGCCGCGAGGGCCAGCTGCACTTCGGAGCCGGTGGCGATGATCACGGCCTGGGCCTTCTTGCCCTTCAGGCCCACGTCCTTGGGCTCGGAGAGCACGTAGCCGCCGCAAGCGATGTTGTCCAGCGCGTCTTCGCTCTTGGGAGCGTAGGCCAGGTTCTGGCGCGACAGCAGCATGGCTGTGGGCCGGTTCTTCTGGCTGATGGCCACGGCCCAGGCCATGGCGGTTTCGGTGGTGTCCGCGGGGCGCCACACATCCAGACCGGGGATCAGACGCAGGCTGGCCGCATGTTCGATGGACTGGTGGGTGGGGCCGTCTTCGCCCAGGCCGATGGAGTCGTGGGTGAACACGTGGATCACGCGCTGCTTCATCAGCGCGGCCATGCGGATGGCGTTGCGGCTGTAGTCGGAGAAGGTCAGGAAGGTGCCTGCGTAGGGGATGTAACCACCATGCAGCGCCACACCGTTCAGGATGGCGGCCATGCCGAACTCGCGCACACCGTAGTTGATGTGGCGGCCGATCTTGCCTTCTTCGGTCTTGACCACGGCACCGTTGTCGTCCACGCGGAAAGCGGGGGTGGACTTGGTGTTGGTCAGGTTGGAGCCGGTCAGGTCGGCGGAGCCGCCCAGCAGTTCGGGCAGCGCGGCGGTCAGGCCTTCCAGGGCCAGCTGGCTGGCCTTGCGGCTGGCCACGGTGGCGCCGGCGTCATGCGCGTCGGAGGCGATCTGCGCGGCCACTTCGACGAAGTTGTCGGGCAGGTTGCCGGCCATGCGGCGGGTGAAGGCAGCTGCCAGCTCGGGGTAGTCCTTGGCGTAGGCGGCGAACTTCTTGTCCCAGGCGGCTTCGGCCTTGGCACCCTGGTCCTTGGCGTCCCAGTCGGTATAGACATCGGCGGGGATTTCGAAGGGGCCGTAGGTCCAGCCCAGTGCGGCGCGGGTCAGCGCGATTTCTTCGGCACCCAGCGGCTCGCCGTGGGCCTTGGCGGTGTCCTGGCGGTTGGGCGAACCCTTGCCGATGCTGGTCTTGCAGCAGATCAGCGTGGGCTTGGTGGCGCTCTTCTTGGCTTCGGCAATGGCGGCGTCCACGGCGTCCACATTGTGGCCGTCCACGGCGCGGATCACGTTCCAGCCGTAGGCCTCGAAACGCTCGGGCGTGTTGTCGATGAACCAGGGCGTGACCTTGCCGTCGATGGAGATGCCGTTGTCGTCGTACAGCGCGATCAGCTTGTTCAGCTTCCAGGCGCCGGCCAGGGAGGCGGCTTCATGCGAGATGCCTTCCATCAGGCAGCCATCGCCCAGGAACACGAAGGTGTGGTGGTCCACGATCGTGTGCTTGTCCTGGTTGAATTCGGCGGCCAGCAGCTTTTCAGCCAGGGCAAAGCCCACGGCATTGGTGATGCCCTGGCCCAGCGGGCCGGTAGTGGTTTCCACGCCCGGTGTCACGCCCACTTCGGGGTGGCCGGCGGTCTTGCTGTGCAGCTGGCGGAAGTTCTTCAGCTCCTGCAGAGGCAGCTCGTAGCCGGTCAGGTGCAGCAGGGCGTAGATCAGCATGGAGCCGTGGCCGTTGGACAGGATGAACCGGTCGCGGTTGGCCCAGTGCGGGTTCACAGGGTTGTGCTGGAGGTGGCGGCTCCACAGCGCCACGGCCATGTCGGCCATGCCCATGGGGGCTCCGGGGTGGCCGGAATTAGCTTGTTGAACAGCGTCCATAGCCAGCGCGCGGATTGCGTTGGCCATCATTTGGGTGTTTGCCATGGAGGGCAGCTCCGAGGGGTGAGTGTGCAAAGAGATGGGCGGGATTTTACCGATGTGGCTGCGGCGAGTTTCATACGGGTTACAGAGCCCCCTGTGCAGCGCGGGGGCTGCGCAGTCGGAAATCACGCTTCGGCATGGAAATGTGAGCGCCACAAGCCCTACAGTAGCGGCTGCGGTGCAGGCCTGACACCGCGCAAGACAGGACAGGACATGAGCTCTTTACCGGCAGAACCCCACTCCCGCGCTGCGATGCTGCTGGCCGCAGGCCGTGGCGAGCGCATGCGCCCGCTGACCGACACCACTCCCAAGCCGCTGCTGGCCGTGCGGGGCCGCGCGCTGCTGGACTGGCATGTGGCGGCGCTGCAGCGCGACGGCGTGGACCACATGGTGGTGAACACCGCCTGGCTGGGAACGCAGATTCCCGTGCACCTGAACGCGGCCTGGCCCGCGCTGGCGGCGGCCGGTGGCCTGCGCTATTCGCACGAAGGCGCGGATTTCGGCCATGCGCTGGAAACGGCCGGCGGCATTGCCCGCGCCCTGCCGCAACTGCCGCCCGTGTTCTGGCTGGCGGCGGGCGATGTGTTTGCGCCGGATTTCGTGTTCGATGCTGCGGCACACGACGCGTTTGCTGTCAGCAACGATCTGGCCCATCTCTGGCTGGTGCCCAATCCGGCGCACAACCCGCAAGGCGACTTCGGTCTGGCGGAAAGTGCGCCGGGCAGCGGCACGGGCCGCGCCGTAAACGTGCCGAAAACGCAGGCCAGCGCTGCGCTGGCGGCCTTGCCGCGCTATACCTACAGCACCATCGCATTGCTCAAGGCCGAACTGTTTGGCGCGCCCTGGTGCGACCTTCCCGCAGGCAACCCACAGGGTGGGGCCGCGCCGCTGGCGCCGCTGCTGCGCCGTGCCATGGATGCCGGGCGCGTGGGGGCCAGCGTCTACCGCGGCCTCTGGGTGGATGTGGGCACGCCCGAGCGGCTGGCCCAGCTGAATGCAGCAGCCTGAAAGGCAGAGCTCCTGTCGCTGACGCCGCAAACGTTGGCGTAATAAAAGTGGTGCAATGTGCCGGCCTGGTATCGCAGGCAGCTCCTGTTTTAGTTGAATTCCCCATGGGTGGCCGGGGCAAGCGCCGCCAACGGACAGGCATATGGATGTGGATTGGAGCACCTACGGGTGGTTGATAGCGGTGGTGGTCGTGGCGTCGGCCTGCCAGAACCTCACCGGTTTCGCCTTCGGGCTGATTTTTGTCGGCATGGCCGGTGCCCTGCACCTGATGCCGATTGCCGATGCGGCCAACGTCGCAGGGCTGCTGTCCCTGGTCAACGGCGTGGTGTACCTGCGCAGCCACCCGTTCCAGCCGCGCTGGGACATGCTCAAACCGATTCTGGCCAGCAGCCTGATCGGCGTGGTGGGCGGGCTGGCGCTGCTGCACTGGCTCAGCGGCGATCTGGTGAATGTGCTGCGCATGCTGCTGGGTGTGACCATCATTGCCTGCGCCATCGTGCTGCTGTTGCAGAAAAGCCAGCGCGCCACGCTGTCAGGGCCGGGCTCCATGTGGGTGGCGGGCGGTCTGTCCGGCCTGCTGGGCGGGCTGTTTTCCACCTCCGGGCCGCCCATGGTCTACCACCTGTACCGCCAGCCGCTGCCGGCGGCCCTGGTGCGCCAGTGCCTGCTGGTGATGTTCCTGGCCAACACCGTGCTGCGTCTGGGCATCGTCATTCCTTCGGGCGGATTGCGCTGGTCGTCGCTGTTCACGGCGGCCGTGGCCGTGCCGGTGGTCGCCGGCGTCACCTGGCTGCTGGCCAAATACCCGCCGCCGCTGTCCACCCGGGTACTGCAGTGGATGGTCTGCAGCCTGCTGCTGGTGGCCGGGGTGAGCATGCTGCTGGCGTGAGCCCCGGCGGGCTTTCGAGGGCCGCTTCCGGCACCTGCTGATCCCGGCGGGCATCCGTTGTGCGGGTGGCGGGTGGGGGCGGCGCCACAAATTTCGGCCCCTGGCGGCCTCCGGGCGGCCATCTGGCGTGCAGCGGGTCGCGGCAGCGCTACGATAGCTGCCATGACCTCTGTTTACGCCCAACGCCGCGCGCGCCTGGCTGCCCAACTGGGCGCCGGTGGCATTGCCATCATTCCCACTGCGCCGGAGCGGGGGCGCAACCGCGACAACAGCTACCTCTATCGGCACGACAGCTATTTCTACTACCTGACCGGCTTCACCGAACCCCAGGCCACGCTGGTGCTGGCGGCCGACGGCAGCAGCACGCTGTTCTGCCAGCCCAAGGACCTGGAGCGCGAGATCTGGGACGGCTACCGCCTGGGCCCGGAAGCCGCCGTGGCCAGCCTGGGAGTGGATGCCGCCTATCCCGTCACGGAGCTGGGCAGCCGCCTGCCGCGCCTGCTGGAGAACCAGGAGCGCGTCTGGTACCCGTTTGCCACGCACGAGGGCCTGGCCGCCCAGGTGGAAGGCTGGCTCACCGCCGTGCGCGCCCGCTCCCGCTATGGTGCGCTGTGCCCCACGGCGCAGGGCGATGTCTGTGCGCTGCTGGATGACATGCGCCTGGTCAAGGATGCCTATGAGCTGGATGTGATGCGCCGCGCCGGCGTGATCAGCGCCCGCGCCCATGTGCGTGCCATGCAGCGCTCGGCCCGCATGCTGCGTGCCGGCGAGGACTGCCGCGAATACCACCTGGATGCCGAGCTGCTGCACGAATTCCGCCAGGGCGGCGCCCAGGGCGTGGCGTATGACTCCATCGTCGCGGCAGGTGCCAATGCCTGTGTGCTGCACTACCGCGCCGGCAATACGCCGGTGCGTGCCGGCGAGCTGGTGCTGATCGATGCCGGTTGCGAGCTGGACAGCTATGCCAGCGACATCACCCGCACCTTCCCGGCCGATGGCCGCTTCACCGGTCCCCAGCGCGCGCTGTACGAGCTGGTGCTGGAAAGCCAGAAAGCCGCCATTGCCGTGACCCGTGCCGGCCGGCGCTTCAACGATCCGCACGATGCCACCGTGGCTGTGCTGGCCCAGGGCATGCTGGATCTGGGGCTGCTGGACAAGTCCACCTACGGTACCGCCCAGGATGTGATCGATGCGCGCGCTTATTTCCAGTTCTACATGCACCGCACCGGCCACTGGCTGGGCATGGATGTGCACGACTGCGGCAGCTATGTGGAGGCCAGCGAGCTGGGGCAGTCCAGCCAACGCAAGGATCCGCTGTCGGGCGAGACCATCACCAACCGCCCCAGCCGCATCCTGCACCCCGGCATGGTGACCACCATCGAGCCCGGTATCTATGTGCGCCCGGCGCCCGGCGTGCCAGAGCAGTTCCACCACATCGGCATCCGGATCGAAGACGATGCCGTGGTCACCGACGGTGACTGCGAGCTGCTGACGCGCGGCGTGCCGGTCGAGCCCGATGACATCGAAGCGCTGATGCGCGCCTGAGACCGTTCCGTGTTCGCTCCTCCCACCCGCCTGCCCTGCCAGTCGCCATGATGGACCCCGCCTCCGACGACGACGCTCCTGCTTCCCTGCCCGCCGAGGAACTGCGCCAGCCGCTGCGGCTGAGCCTGCTGCTGTGGCTGCTGGGCCTGCCCGGTGTGGTCGGCATGGCCTGGCAGGTGGGCCAGCGCCTGCCCAGCGGCCACCTGCCGGGCTGGGCCCTGCCGGTGATGGGCAGCGTGCAGAGCCTGCTGCTGCTGGCGGCGGCCGTGTTCTTTGGCGCCTGGCTGTCCCCGCGGGTCGGTCTGGGCGCGCCCATGCTGGGCTCCCTGGTGCAGCGGCGCGGCCGGCCGGTGACGGCGCTGCAGCAGATGTGGTTGCCCGGCGTGGCCGGCGGCGTGATGGGGGCGGCCTGGATGGTCACGCTGGCCCAGCTCACCCCGGATGCGCTGGCGCCGGGCGACCCGGTGCAGGCCTTGCCGCTGTGGATCAAGCTGCTGTACAGCGGCGTGGCCGAAGAGCTGCTGGTGCGCTGGGGCATGATGAGCGTGCTGCTGTTCGCCCTGTGGCGCATGCTGCAGCCGCGCGGCGGCGCTCCCCGCAGCGGGCTGGTGTGGACGGTCATCGCGCTGGCGGCCCTGCTGGGTGCCGCGTCCAATTTGCCTGCGGCCATGGCGCTGATGGGCGGGCTCTCCCCGGAGCTGCTGGCCTAT
Source organism: Comamonas terrigena NBRC 13299 (assembly GCF_006740045.1). Taxonomy (NCBI): domain Bacteria; kingdom Pseudomonadati; phylum Pseudomonadota; class Betaproteobacteria; order Burkholderiales; family Comamonadaceae; genus Comamonas; species Comamonas terrigena. The sequence goes on along the minus strand of NZ_AP019749.1, from coordinate 4,490,031 downwards.
GTGCTGCTGAACCACACCGTCTTCGGCCTGCTGGCGGGTTACATCTACTGGCGCCACGGGCTGGGAGCGGCCATAGTGGCCCATACCCTGGCCCTGGCACTGTCCCATGGGCTGACCTGATCCCCTGGCCCTTTCCCTTTGATAGCTGGAATCCATGAGCATCCCCGTCTCCTACACCCACCTGCAGGTGCGCCGCGCCACCAAGATTGTTGCCACCCTGGGCCCCGCTTCCAGCGAACCGGAACTGCTGGCCCAGATGATTGCCACCGGCGTCAACGTGGTGCGCCTGAATTTCAGCCACGGCACGGCCCAGGACCATATCGACCGCGCCACCATGGTGCGTGCTGCCGCCCAGCGTGTGGGCCGGGAAGTGGCCATCATGGCCGACCTGCAGGGCCCCAAGATCCGCGTGGGCAAGTTTGCGGCCGGCAAGGTGATGCTGGAAGCCGGCCAGCCCTTTGTGCTGGACGCTGCACGCGCCGAGCCCGGCGATCTGAGCGGTGTGGGGCTGGACTACAAGGAGCTGCCGCGCGATGTGAAATCGGGCGATGTGCTGCTGCTCAACGACGGGCTGATCGTGCTGACCGTGGACCGGGTGCTGGGCGATGCGGTCTACACCACGGTCACCATCGGTGGCGAGCTGTCCAACAACAAGGGCATCAACAAGCAGGGCGGCGGGCTGACGGCGCCTGCACTGACGGCCAAGGACATGGAGGACATCAAGACCGCCATGGGCCTGGGGGCGGACTATGTGGCGGTGAGCTTTCCCAAGAATGCCACCGACATGGAAATGGCGCGCCAGCTGTGCAGCGTGGCGGCGGCAGGCAGCGGCCACCGCCCGGGGCTGATCGCCAAGATCGAACGCGCCGAAGCCATTCCCCAGCTGGAGGCCATCCTGCGCGTGTCCGACGGCATCATGGTGGCGCGCGGCGATCTGGCCGTGGAAGTGGGCAATGCCGCCGTGCCGGCGCTGCAGAAGAAAATGATCCGCATGGCGCGCGAGATGGACAAGGTGGTCATCACGGCAACCCAGATGATGGAGAGCATGATCACCAATCCGGTGCCCACGCGCGCCGAGGTCAGCGATGTGGCCAATGCCGTGCTGGACGGCACCGATGCGGTGATGCTCAGCGCCGAGACCGCCGCCGGCAAGTACCCGCTGGAGACCGTGCGTGCCATGGCCGAGATCTGCGCCGCCGCCGAGGCCGCCGAGGAGCCGCGCAAGGATTCGGACTTCATGGACCGCCAGTTCCGCCGCATCGACCAGGCGATCGCCATCGGCGCGCTGTTCACCGCCCACCACCTGGGTGCCAAGGCCATCGTGGCGATGACGGAAAGCGGCTCCACCGCGCTGTGGATGAGCCGCCACCGCATCCACATTCCCATCTATGCGCTGACCCCCAAGGTGGCCACGCAGCGCAAGATGGCGCTGTTCCGCAATGTGCGCCCGCTGCTGATGGACACCAGCGCCGACCGGGACACTGCCCTGGAGCAGGCGGAAAACCATTTGCGCATGCGCAACATCGTGCAAAGCGGGGATGTCTACGCCATCACCTGCGGCGAGCCCATGGGCCAGCCCGGCGGCAGCAACATGCTGAAGATCTGCCAGGTGGAGTGAACCGGGGCGCCGGGCGCTGCGGCTGCGGGCCGCGCTCCGGCGCACTGCACTGCCAGGGCTTCTGGCCGCACGCCGGACCGGGAGGCGGCACCGTCCGACAGGGAGACCCCGCGCGGCCTTTCCCCTGCCGGTGCCACTGTGCGGGCAAATCGTTAAAATCGATCGGTTACCACGTGGTTACGGCCACGTTTCCTTGCGGCCACCGTGCCCTTGATCCACTTTTAACGGAACCACGACCATGCCTTTGATCTCGATGCGCGAAATGCTCGACCATGCCGCTGAAAACGGCTATGGCATCCCCGCCTTCAACGTGAACAACCTGGAACAGGTCCAGGCCGTGATGTCGGCGGCTGACGAAGTCGGCGCGCCCGTGATCCTGCAAGCCAGCGCTGGCGCCCGCAAGTACGCCGGTGAGCCCTTCATCAAGCACCTGATCCAGGCCGCTGCCGAGCAGTACCCCCACATTCCCCTGGTGATGCACCAGGACCATGGCACCACCCCCGAAATCTGCCAGGGCGCGCTGAACCTGGGCTTCGGCTCGGTGATGATGGACGGCTCGCTGATGAGCGACGGCAAGACCCCCTCGTCCTTCGACTACAACGTCGACGTGACCCAGAAGGTGGTGGCCATGGCCCACCAGATCGGCGCCACCGTGGAAGGCGAGCTGGGCTGCCTGGGCAACCTGGAAACCGGCGACGCCGGTGAGGAAGACGGCATCGGCGCCGTCGGCAAGCTGGACCACAGCCAGATGCTGACCGACCCCGAGGAAGCAGCCGTGTTCGTGAAGGCCACCCAGCTGGATGCGCTGGCGATCGCCATCGGCACCAGCCACGGCGCCTACAAGTTCAGCCGCAAGCCCACAGGCGACATCCTGGCCATCAGCCGCGTCAAGGAAATCCACGCCCGCATCCCCAACACCCATCTGGTGATGCACGGCTCGTCGTCGGTGCCCCAGGAACTGCTGGCCATCATCAACCAGTACGGCGGCAAGATGAAGGAAACCTACGGCGTGCCCGTCGAGGAAATCCAGGAAGCCATCAAATACGGCGTGCGCAAGATCAACATCGACACCGACATCCGTCTGGCCATGACCGGCGCGGTGCGCAAGTTCCTGGCCGAGAACCCCGACAAGTTCGATGCCCGCGAATGGCTCAAGCCGGCCCGCGAAGCCGCCAAGCAGGTCTGCAAGGCCCGTTACATCGAGTTCGGCTGCGAAGGCCAAGGCGCCAAGATCAAGGGCTACAGCCTGGAACAGATGGCCAAGAAGTACGCCGCAGGCGATCTGGCCCAGCTGGTCAAGTAAACCGGCCCTGGTGATGGCTGCCGGCGCTACAGGCTGTAGCGCGGCAAGTCCGGCACCCACCCACCCGCAGTGCGCAAGCCTGCGGGTTTTTTTGCGCCTGCAGCCGGGGCCAAGAGGTGGCGGCATGCAGCGCCTAGGGTTGCACCCTAGGGTAACCACAAGTACCGAACGGCCGTGCTTTTTATCAGAATGGGGGATCGCGTTAGAACAATACAGAGTGGAGACCCCGGGCATGACGACAGAGCGTCCATGGCTGGCAGCCTATCCCGAAGGCGTGCCAACAGATATCGACCCTTCGCGCTACACCTCGCTGGTGGCGCTGATGGAACAGGCCTTCAAGGCCTATGCCGATCGCACGGCCTACACCTATATGGGCAAGAACATTCCGTTCGGCCATGTGGACCGGCAAAGCCAGGCGTTTGCCGCCTACCTGCAGTCGCTGGGCCTGGAAAAGGGCGACCGCGTGGCCATCATGATGCCCAATGTGCCGCAGTACCCGGTGGCCGTGGCTGCCATTCTGCGCGCCGGCTATGTGGTGGTGAACGTCAACCCGCTCTACACCGCCCGCGAGCTGGAGCACCAGCTCAAGGACTCCGGCGCCAAGGCCATCGTCATCATCGAAAACTTCGCCCACACGCTGCAGCAGTGCATCGCCCAGACGCCGGTGCAGCATGTGGTGCTGTGCAGCATGGGCGATGAGCTGGGCCTCAAGGGCTTGCTGGTCAACTATGTGGTGCGCAAGGTCAAGAAGCTGGTGCCCCCGTTCCAGCTGCCCGGCGCCGTGGGCTACAAGACCGCCGTGGCCCAGGGCCGCAGCCGCCGCTTTGTGCCGGTGGCGGTGGGGTCCGAGGACATTGCCGTGCTGCAGTACACCGGCGGCACCACCGGCGTCAGCAAGGGTGCGGTGCTGCTGCATCGCAACATCATCGCCAATACGCTGCAGTGCGAAGCCTGGTTCAACCCGGTGCTGCAGGACATCCGCAAGACGGGCGAGCAGGTCACCAGCATCTGCGCGCTGCCGCTCTACCATATCTTCGCGTTCACGGTGAACATGATGCTGGCCATGCACACCGGCGGGCGCAACATCCTGATCGCCAATCCGCGCGACCTGAAAGCGGTGTTCAAGGACCTGCAGGGCGAGGTCTTCCACAACTTCCCGGCGGTGAACACCTTGTTCAACGGGCTGGCCCATCACCCGGACTTCAACAGCGTGGACTGGAGCCACCTGAAGGTCTCGGTCGGGGGCGGCATGGCCGTGCAGGGCGCTGTGGCCAAGCTGTGGCTGGAAAAGACCGGCTGCCCCATCGTCGAAGGCTATGGCCTGTCGGAAACCAGCCCCGTGGTCAGCTGCAACCCGGTTACGGCCAAGGAGTTCACCGGCAGCATCGGGGTGCCCAAGCCCAGCACCTATGTGAAGCTGGTGGACGAAGGCGGACAGACCGTCACCGAGCTGGGCAAGACCGGCGAGATCGCCGTCAAGGGCCCGCAGGTCATGGCCGGCTACTGGCAGCGTCCGGATGAAACCGCCAAGGTCACCACGGCAGATGGCTATTTCCTGACCGGCGACATCGGTGTGATGGACGCACGCGGCTACTTCAAGATCGTGGACCGCAAAAAGGACATGGTGCTGGTCAGCGGCTTCAACGTCTATCCCAACGAGGTGGAAGATGTGGTGGCCACCTGCCCCGGCGTGCTGGAGTGCGCGGTGGTGGGCGTGCCCGATGCCAGCTCCGGCGAAGCCGTGAAGCTGGTGGTGGTGCGCAAGGACGACAGCCTGACCGAGGCCCGGCTGCGCGAGTTCTGCAAGGAAAACCTGACCGGCTACAAGCGCCCCAAGGTGATCGAGTTCCGCACCGAACTGCCCAAGACCCCGGTGGGCAAGATCCTGCGCCGCGAGCTGCGCGACAGCACGCCGGCGGCTGCCGTCGCGGCCTGACGGCCATCTGCCCGCACCACGCGGGCGGTCACACCACCCGGGGAGCGTTCGCGCTCCCTTTTTTCATGGCGCTGGCGGTCAGGTGCTGTCCCATCGCGTACGCTTGAGCGCCATGCAGACCTCCACACCCCTTGCTGCTGCACCCCGGCAGCCTCCCCCTCCGTCTTTCATGCGCATTGCCCTGGTGGGCTGCGGCGCCATCGGCAGTGAAGTGCTGCAGCGCCTGCCGCAGCTGTCCGGCCTGCAGGGCCTGCGGGTGGACTGGGTGCTGGCCCGCCAGCCGCGTCCCGACGTGGTGGACTGGCTGGCGCAGCATGTGCCCGGCGCCCAGCTGCTGCAGGCGCTGCCGGAGGATGCACGGCCCGATCTGCTGGTGGAATGTGCCGGCCACAGTGCCATTGCCACCCATGTGCTGCCGGCGCTGCGGCGTGGCATTCCCTGTCTGGTGGTGTCGGTCGGCGCGCTGGCGGCGCCCGGTCTGGTGGAAGAGCTGGCCGATGCGGCCCGGCAGGGGGGCACACGCGTGCAGCTGCTGCCCGGTGCCATCGGTGCCATCGACGCACTGGCCGCGGCCCGCGAAGGGGGGCTGGCGCAGGTGACCTACACCGGCACCAAACCGGCAGCGGCCTGGAAGGGCACGCCGGCCGAGACGGTGTGCGATCTGGCGGCGCTGACGGCACCGTTCTGTTTCTTCCAGGGCAGCGCGCGCGAGGCTGCGCAGCAGTACCCGCGCAATGCCAATGTGGCCGCCACCGTGGCCCTGGCCGGCCTGGGGCTGGACGACACCGAGGTCCGGCTGGTGGCCGATCCGCAGTGCAGCGAGAACCGGCACCAGATTGCCGCCCAGGGGGCGTTCGGGCGGTTGTCGCTGGAGCTGGCGGGCCAGCCGCTGGCGGCCAATCCCAAGACCTCGGCGCTGACGGTGTTCAGCGTGCTGCGGGCCTTGCGCAACGCCGTGGCACCACTGGCGATCTGAAACCCGCCGCCCGGCAGCCACGCCCCCGCTGGGCGAGAATGGCGGGCTGTGCCGCACCGGGGTTCTGCCGGTGCGCTGCGCCCGAAACTCCGGCGGCGCCTGCGCCCCTGCTGCGCAGGCGCCGCCGACTTGACCTGTGAAGAACTGCCATGGCCCTTGCCATCCTCAGCGCCCTGCCCGAAGAACAATATGGTCTGCAGCACCTGCTGACGGATGCCCGGACCGTGCGCCGCGCCGGACGGGATTTCACCCTGGGCCGGTTGCACGGCCGCAGCGTGGTGCTGGGGCTGACCGGCATCGGCAAGGTGGCCGCAGCCACCACGGCCACGGCCGTGATGGAAGGCTTTGGCGCCCAGCAGCTGCTGTTCACCGGCGTGGCCGGTGGGGTGGGGGCGGGCGTGCAGGTGGGCGATGTGGTGGTGGCCCAGCAGTTTCTGCAGCACGACATGGACGTGCGCCCGCTGTTCCCCCGCTGGCAGGTGCCCGGCTATGCGGCCCCCACGCTGGCCTGTGATGCGGTGCTGAGCGCCGGTTTGCTGGCGGCCGCACAGGCCTGTGTGGCGCAGGCGGCAGCGTGGAACGAGCCCTTGCTGGCCGGCAACGTGCCGCGCGCCCATGCGGGGCTGGTGGCCAGCGGTGACCAGTTTATCGTCTCGGCTGCGGTCTCCGGCCAGATCACGGCCGATCTGCAGGCCGCCGGCCATGTCCCCCTAGCGGTGGAGATGGAAGGTGCGGCCATTGCCCAGGTCTGCGCCGACTATGGCGTGCCGTTTGCCGCCGTCCGCACGATCTCCGACCGTGCGGACGACAGCGCCCATGTGGACTTCCCCGCCTTTGTGCAGGCCGTGGCCAGCCGCTACGCGCTGCAGATCGTGCAGCACTGGGTGCAGCTGGGGTGATGCGCCGTGCGCCGCGGGAGCGGTGCCGGCACCGCGAATCCCGGTGCGGGTGCGCGGATCACACGCCGTGCCGCGCCGCACGCTAGGCGTGCCCTCCCATGAGGGAGGGGCAGGGCGCCACAGGTGGTGCCAGGGGCGCTTTACTTGAGCCAGCCGCGCTTGCGGAAGTACAGCATGGGCCCGACGGCGCTGAGGATCATCAGCCCCACCACATAGCCATAGCCGAACTCCCACTCCAGCTCGGGCATGAACTTGAAGTTCATGCCGTACACGCTGGCAATCAGCGTGGGAGGCAGCAGGGCCACGCTGGCCACCGAGAAGATCTTGATGATCTTGTTCTGGTTGATGTTCAGGAAACCGACCGTGGCGTCCATCAGGAAGTTGATCTTGTCGAACAGGAAGGCGGTGTGGCTGTCCAGCGATTCAATGTCGCGCAGGATCTGGCGCGCGTCTTCGAACTGCTCGGCATTGAGCATCTTGGAGCGCATCATGAAGCTCACCGCACGGCGCGTGTCCAGCATGTTGCGGCGGATGCGGCCGTTCAGGTCTTCCTGGCGGGCAATGTCGGACAGCACGCCCTGGGCGTGGTCGTCGGTCATATTGCCTTCCAGCACCTGGGCGCTGACCTGCTTGAGGTCGTCGTAAATGCCTTCCAGCGTGTCGGCGGAGTATTCGGCATCGGCATCGAAGAGCTTGAGCAGCACTTCCTTGGCCTCTTCGATCAGCCCCGGCGCGCGGCGGGCGCGCAGGCGCAGCAGGCGGAAGACGGGGATGTCTTCCTCGTGGATGGAAAACAGCACGCCGCAGCTGTTGAGCTCGGTATTGTGCTGGTTCAGGATGAAGGCCACGCGCACGCTGCGCGGGTCGTCTTCGTCGTCCACCAGAAAGTCGCTGCGGATGTGCAGTTCGCCGTTGTCTTCTTCGTAGAAGCGGGCGGATTCTTCGATGTCTTCGTCGGTGGCGTCTTCGGGGATCGACAGGCCGTAGTGCTGCTTGACCCAGCGCTTTTCATCGACCGTGGGCGACTCCAGGTCCACCCAGATCGGCTGGAACTGCGTGAGCTCTTCCAGCGATTCGATTTCGACTTGAACCAGCCGTCCATTGGACAGCGTAAAGATGTTGAGCATGACGGCTCACTCCCATGGCTTGTTCTTGCAGTGTGCGGTGCGGGGTGCGCTTCCGGCTCCACGGCACTGGCCAGGGAGGCGGAAGCTACCAACTCGGGTAGGTTTCCACGGAGATATCTCCTCAATGTGACAAGCCGGCGATTATGCCTCTGGCACCGCTTTTGTGCAGTGCAACGGACATCACCGGATGGGCGGTTTTCAGTGCGCGGGCGGTTGCAGCGCGTGGGCGCGGCACAGGTCGGCCCAGGCGCCGGGTTTGGCGTGCGGGGCGCGCAGCAGGTAGGCGGGGTCGTAGCTGACCACGCCGGGGATGCCGTGCAGCTGGTGCAGTTCGGCACGCAGCGGGCCCAGGGCTTCGCTGCGCTGCAGCACGGCGCGGGCCGCATGCAGGCCCAGCACCAGCACGCGCGCCGGGCGGTGGGTGGCCAGGGCGGTCTGCAGCGCCGGGGCCAGCGGCTCCAGCCCGGGGTGGCCGGCGGCGCTGCCCGGCGCCTGGCGCGTCAGGGGCGCAATGCGCACCTGGGGGTGCTGCTGCAGGCGCAGTGCGCGCAGCATGTTGTTCAGCAGTGCGCCGGCATCGCCGGCCCAGGGGTCGGCCGGATCGGCACATTCGACCAGCACCAGCCAGCCGGCGTCGGGCGCATCGGGGGCGGCCGATTCGGCATAGGCATGCACCAGCGGGGCCATGAACCAGGGTGCACTGGCCGCAGCCGGGGCGCGGTAGACCGGCGTGGCATGGGCGGGCGCTGCGTCGGTTGATGCAGCCTGCGTTGCAGAGGAGGCTGCATCCGCTGCGGGCTGGGCCGGTGCGGCGTGCTCGGGCTGTGGGTCGGGCGCAGCGGCCGTTGCAGTTGCCGGTGCCGTGGCCGTTGCGCTGGCAGCGGTGGGCGGCTGCGGAGCCGCCACCGCCGTAGGGGCCGCTGGCGTCGCTACGGCAGCCGGGAGGGCAGAGGCTTCGGCTGGGGCTGCTGCTGCGACCGCAGGCACGGCGGCCGGCGGCGCACTGGGGCCCCAGAAGGTGATGCCCATGTCTTGCAACATGGCGCGCTGGCGGGCGTCAAGGTTCAGGGCCATAGAGGGGCATGCTCATGATGATGGCGGTCTCGCGCTCGCCGTGGTGCACGGGATAGTAACGCTTGCGCTCGCCCACCTGGCGGTAGCCATGGCGTTCGTAGATGGCGCGGGCGCGGGTGTTGCTGGCGCGCACCTCCAGCCAGAGCCATTTGGCGCTTTGCAGGCGGGACCAGTGGTCCAGTGTCTCCAGCAGCAGCCGGGCGCAGCCCTGGCCCTGGGCGTCGGGGGCGACGGCGATGTTCAGCAGATGCACCTCGTCGAGCACCTGCATGGCCACGTAATAGCCCAGCAGCCGATCGCCCTGTACCAGCATCTGGGCCTGGTAGCCCGAGGCCAGTGCGTCGCGGAAGTTGCCTGGCGTCCAGGGGTGGGTGTAGGCCGCTGCCTCCACGGCCACGACGCGGTCCAGCCATTCAGGCTGGAGCGGGATCAGCAGCGGTGCGGGAGACAGCGTGGAGCTCATGCAGCAGGCGCGGAGGGCTGGGCGGCGGCCAGCTTTTCGGCTTCGCGTTCGGCCGTGGTTTTGGCCACTTTATCGCGGATGTAGCGCGGCAGCGCATCGATGGCATCCACCAGCCCGCCGTCGGCGATGCACTGGGGGGCCAGGCGCAGCAGGGCGGCGGCCGTGGGCAGGGCGTGCAGGTGGGGGGCGCCGGGTGCCAGCTGTTCGGGGTAGGCGGCGTGGGCATTGCCCACCACGGGCAGGCCCGCAGGCACGGACAGCGCCTCGGGCGCGCACAGGCCCAGTTCCCGGGTTTCGCTCCAGCGGCCGTCGGCGTAGTGGTAGCCGGCGTGGTAGACCTCGTGCATGCGCGCGTCCAGCACGGCCAGCAGGTCGGTGCAGCCGTGCTGCAGGCGTGCCTCTTCGGCCATGGCCAGCAGGGTGTCGATAGGCAGCAGCCGCAGCCCGGCCCCCAGGGCCAGGCCCTGGGCGATGGCGCAGGAGGTGCGCAGGCCGGTGAACGAGCCAGGACCGCGGCCGAAGGCAATGGCGTCCAGCTCGTCATAGCGCAGGCCCAGGGCCTGCATGCCTTGCTGGACGGCGGGAATCAGCGTGGACGACGACTGTGCGCCACCCGCACCCTGGTGCTGCCAGATGCGCTCGCCATGCTGGATGGCGATGGACAGCTGGTCCGTGCTGGTATCAAAGGCAAGCAGTTTCATGGCGGGGCGACTTTCGAGGGGGCGGTCTGCCACACAACAAACAAGGGCAGTGCCGCCAGGGCAACCATGGATTATCGGGCGCGCGCGCTTTCCCAGGGGCAGGCATGGCCTTGGCACCTGCCGTCCCCGGTGCTGTCCGGGTCGGTGCGCAGGCACTAGACTGCGGGCCATGCGAATTTCTGACCCTGGGCGCGGTGTCCGCGCCATGTGCCGGCTGACCGCCGCCGGTGCGCTGGCCGTCCTGCCGGTGCTGGCCGTGGCGCAGGCGGCGGCGCCTTCCTCCCCGGTGGTTGCACCGCCGGCGACTTCTGCCCGTGCCATGGCCCTGCCAGCCGTGGTCGACGCGGCACTGCAGCGCGCCAAGATCCCGCGCGAGGCGGTGTCCTTCTATGTGGCCGAGGCCGAAGGCCGCAGCAGCCCGCGCCTGGTCTGGCGCGAGCGCGAAGCCATGAACCCGGCGTCGGTGATGAAGCTGGTCACCACCTATGCGGCACTGGACCTGCTGGGGCCGGCCTATGTCTGGCGCACCCCGGTGTACCTGGACGGCAGTATCGGCAACGGCAGCCTGCAAGGCCATCTCTACCTGCAGGGCCGGGGCGACCCCAAGCTGGTGATGGAGCGGCTGTGGCTGCTGCTGCGCCGCCTGCAGGGCATGGGGGTGAAGTCGATTGCGGGGGACATCGTTCTGGACCGCAGCGCCTTTGCCCTGCCGGCCCACGATGCGGCCGCCTTCGATGGCGAACCTTTCCGGCCCTACAACGTGGCGCCCGATGCATTGCTGCTGAACTACAAATCCGCCGTGATGACGCTGGTGCCCGATGCCCGGGCCGGTGTGGCCCGCGTGCAGTGGGAGCCTCCGCTGGCGGGCGTGCAGCAGCAGGCCACCGTGCCGCTGGCGCCGGTGGGCACCGACTGCGGGGATTGGCGCAGCGCGCTGCAAGGCGACTGGGCCGATCCGGCGCGCATGGGCTTTGCGGGCCAGTACCCGGCCAGCTGCGGCGACAAGGTGTGGTCCATTGCCCCGGCCGATCCGCAGCAGTTCGCGGCCCGGGCGGTGGAAGGCATGTGGCGCGAGCTGGGCGGCAAGCTCGGCGGCGTGGTGCGCGAAGGCCGTGTGCCCGCCGGTCTCAGCCCGGCCTTTGTGGCCGAATCGCCTGCGCTGGGCGAGGTGGTGCGCGACATCAACAAATACAGCAACAACGTGATGACTCAGCAGGTGTTCCTGACGCTGGGGCTGGAGCAGGCCGGCGTGGGCAGCATGCAGACCGCCAACGAGGCCGTGGCCCGCTGGTGGAGCAGCCGCTGGGGTGTGGCCGAGCGGCCGGTGGTGGACAACGGTGCCGGCCTGAGCCGGGAGTCGCGCATCAGCGCCCACGCGCTGGGCCGCATGCTGCAGAGTGCCTGGCTGTCGCCGGTGATGCCGGAGTTCGTGGCCTCGCTGCCCATTGCCGGCGTGGACGGGACGCTGCGCCGCAGCAAGGCCCAGGCCTCCGCCCACCTGAAGACCGGTTCGCTGCGCGACAGCAATGCGCTGGCCGGCTATGTGGATGGGGTCAGCGGCAAGCGCTATGTGCTGGTGGCCTTCGTCAACCACGCCAATGCCGGTGCCGCCCGCCCGGCGCTGGACGCGCTGGTGGACTGGGTGGCACGGGACAGTGGCGCCGTCACGGCGGCCGCGCCGCGCTGACACCCGAGGCAGGCAGGACGGCTGACACCGGCACCGGGCCGCCCAGGACCCGGGATGCGGTGGATCAGCCGGCTGCGGCCGCGCGCTGCAGCCGGTCGCGTACGCCTTCCCAGTCGGCGCTGTCGGGTGGGGTTTCGATCCAGATGAACTGGGCCCCCAGTGCGTCAAAGTCACGCAGCGTGCCGAACAGCTCCTGGGCAGCGGCCAGCGCCTGGCGGGGCATGGCGTGCAGCGTGACGCCGGGCGCCGTCGAACGCAGCGCGCTGCGGTGGTAGACGCAGAGCTGGCCTGCCTCCGGCCCCAGGCCATCCAGGGCCTGCTGCAGCTTAGCCGCATCCATCAGCCGCACCTTGGCATTGGGCGCGTAATGGGCCAGCAGCGTGCCTGAGGCGCGCGGGGTGTCCGCCGTCAGTTCCTCTTTCGAGAGAGGGCGCTGCCCGCAGGCGCGCTCGATATCGTCGCGTGTGATGGCGCCGGGGCGCAGCAGCACGGGCACGCCGCGCGTGCAGTCCACGATGGTCGACTCGATGCCGACTTCGCAGGCGCCGCCATCGAGCACCAGCAGCGCATCCCCGAATTCGGTGGCGACATGGTCGGCCGTGGTGGGGCTGACGCGGCCGAACTTGTTGGCGCTGGGGGCGGAAACGCCCCAGACCGGCGGGTTCAGCTGCTGGCAGGCCGCCAGCACGGCGTGGGCCACCGGGTGCGACGGGCAGCGCAGGCCCACGCTGTCCTGTCCGCCGGTCGAGGCCTTGGCGGCGCCCGGCAGGCGCTGCAGGATCAGGGTGAGCGGGCCGGGCCAGAACGCGTCGATCAGTTGCTGTGCAAAGACCGGCACTTCCTTGGCATAGCGGGTGATGGCCGCGCTGTCTGCCACATGCACGATCAGCGGATGGTTGGCCGGACGGCCCTTGGCGGTGAAGATCTGGGCCACGGCGGCGTCGTTGTCGCTGTCGGCGGCCAGACCATAGACCGTCTCGGTGGGCAGGCCCAGCAGTTCACCGCGTTGCAGTGCCGCAGCCGCAGCCTGGACCGAGGCGTCCAGCGTTCCATCCAGAATCACGTGTGTTCCTTAAAAAGGCGCAATGCCGAGGATGGCGGCTGCCTGCAGCGCGGTGTCACGCGCCTGGTCGGGCGTGGCCGCGGTGATGTTCAGGTGGCCCATCTTGCGGGCGCGCTTGGCATCGACCTTGCCGTACAGGTGCAGATGGGTGCCGGGCAGTGCCAGCACCTGGTCCCAGGCGGGGGACTTGGCGGTTTCGCCCTGCGTGAACCACAGATCGCCCAGCAGGTTCAGCATCACGGTGGCGCTGTGCTGGCGCGGCTGCACCAGGGGCAGGTTGGTCATGCAGCGCACCTGCAGCTCGAACTGCGACACATCCATGGCATTCTGGCTGTAGTGGCCGCTGTTGTGCGGGCGCGGGGCGATCTCGTTGACCACGAGCTGGCCGTTGTCCAGCACAAAGAATTCCACGCAGAGCACGCCCACGTAATCGAGACCGATGGCCACCGACTTGGCCGCGGCGATCGCCTGCTCTGCCTGTGCGGCGGGCAGGTTGCCGGCATACACCTCGGTCACGGCCAGAATGCCGTCGCGGTGCAGATTGCGCTGCACCGGCAGGTTGACGATGTCGCCATTGCGGCCGCGCGCGACGATGACCGAGCATTCGTGCGCCAGCGGCAGCATTTTTTCCAGCACGCAGGCCACCTGGCCCAGCTCGTCCCAGCCGGCCGCCAGTTCGGCCCGGGTCTTGACCCGGATCTGGCCCTTGCCGTCGTAGCCCATGCGGGCCGTCTTCAGGATGCCGGGCAGCAGCGCGTCGTTGACGGCAGCCAGCTGGGCGGCCGTTTCGATCACGGCATAGGGGGCGCAGGGCACGCCGCACTTCACGAAGTGGGCTTTTTCGGCCGCGCGGTCCTGGGCAATCGCGACCGAGGCGCCGGCCGGCGAGACGGGCAGGCTTTCGGCCAGCCGGTTCAGGGCCGCTGCGGGCACGTTCTCGAATTCGGTGGTCACGGCCGCGCACAGCGTGGCCAGCTCGGCCAGGCCCTGTGCGTCCTCGTAACCGGTGCGCACATGGTGGTGGCTGACCCGGCCGGCAGGGCTGGTGGCATCCGGGTCCAGCACGGCGGTGAAATAGCCCATGGCCTGGGCCGCGTGGGCAAACATGCGGCCCAACTGGCCGCCGCCCAGCACGCCCAGCGTGGCGCCGGGCAGGATCACGTGCGTGTCGCTGGCGCTCATGCGTTCACCGGCAGGGTCATGTTGCGGGCCGCTTCGGTCTGCTCGGCGCGGAAGGCGTCAAGCTGCTTGCGCAGTGCCGCATCCTCGTTGGCCAGCAGCGCCACGGCGAACAGGGCCGCGTTGGCAGCGCCAGCGTTGCCGATGGCAAAGGTAGCCACGGGCACGCCCTTGGGCATCTGGACGATGGAGTGCAGCGAATCCACGCCTTGCAGGTGGCGGCTGGCCACGGGCACGCCCAGCACGGGCACCGTGGTCTTGGCGGCAATCATGCCGGGCAGGTGGGCTGCGCCGCCGGCACCGGCGATGATGGCCTTGAGGCCGCGGTCGGCAGCGGCTTCGGCGAAGCGGAACATGTCGTCCGGCATGCGGTGGGCCGAGACGACCTGCGCTTCAAACGCGATACCGAATTGCTGGAGGATGGCAACTGCGTGTTGCATGGTGTCCCAGTCGCTGCTGGAACCCATGACCACGCCAACTTGGATGGGGTTCATGTTCTTCGGGGCACTGCCGCCCGGCCTAGTGGAACCCCTGATTTTACGGTTTCGCCATAGCTGTGGCCCTGCACGGGGCATAGCCGGGCGTAGGGACGGTCCCCGCCGGCCGCGTGTGCACCGCCCGGGTCACCGCGTCCGGCACGGGGTGTGGTCACTGGCGCGGAGCACGGTGCTCTGAAAAGCGGAGCTATCGGCGCCCGGTGTGACAAGTGGGGACGGGTGGCGGTGCACACGGCGCCCCTTGAAGAAGGCCGCAACCGCTCCCATGTGTACAGCTGTCATGCAGCAGTGCACGCTCGGGCGGCAGGCCTTCGCAGGCCTTCGCAGGCCTTCGCAGGCCTTCGCAGGCCTTCGCAGGCCTTCGCAGGCGTGTGCCGCGTTTGCGGAGAGAATCGCTGCATGGTGTGCTGCGCGCTGCGCAGGCGGTGCGCACCGCAGCCGGAGACCCCGTGGCCTGCCCCGCAGGCCGCACCCGTAGAGACACACCGTACGCACGCCGTACCCCGCATTCGGACATTGGGAACCACATGATTGACGTCACCATTGAAAATTTTGAAACCGAGGTGGTTGCCGCCTCCATGCAGACGCCGGTGCTGGTGGATTTCTGGGCCACCTGGTGCGGCCCATGCAAGACGCTGGTGCCCACGCTGGAGAAGCTGGAGGTGGAATACGCCGGCCGCTTCACCCTGGCCAAGGTGGATGTGGATGCCAACCAGCAGATCGCCGGCATGTTCGGCATCCGCAGCGTGCCGACCTGCATCCTGATGATCGGCGGTCGCCCGGTGGACGGTTTCATGGGGGCCCAGACCGAAGGCCAGGTGCGCGACTTCCTGGACAAGCACCTGCCCAGCGAGGGCGAGCTGCAGGCCGAAGCCGAGGTGGACGAGGCCCAGCAGATGCTGGAAGCCGGGGACACGCAGGCCGCGCTGGGCAAGCTGGCCGATGCCCTTGCCGCCGACCCCACCAATGACGATGCCCGTTTTGACTATGTGCGCCTGCTGATCGCCACTGGTGGCTATGAAGAGGCCGCCAGTCTGATGATGGAGCCGCTCAAGCGCATTCCCCAGGTCCTGCGCTTCGAAGCGCTGAACCAGTGGCTGCAGTGCATGGTTTTTGTGCAGCAGGATGAGCGCGGCAACTGGCCCGTGGAGCAGTTCGATGCCGCCATTGCCCAGAACAAGCGCGACTTTGACACCCGCTTTGCCAAGGCCCGCATCCTGGCTGCCGAAGGCCAGTGGACGGCGTCCATGGACGAGCTGCTGGAAATCATCATGCGCGACAAGGACTGGAACGGCCAGGCTGCGCGCAAGCTGTACGTGGGCATTCTGGAGCTGCTGACTCCGCCCAAGCCCAAGAAGCAGGACGCCGTGCCCGGCAAGACCGCCGGTGGCATCGAGCTGGTGGGCAAGGGCGGCGCGGAGCAGGACGAGGCCACGGCCCTGGTCAACAGCTACCGCCGCCGTCTGAGCATGGCGCTGAACTGACGCCTGTGGGCCCTGGCCCTGTCAAAAGGCCACCTTCGGGTGGCCTTTTTGCTGGGGTGGCGGCTCACGCAGCGGTCACGGGGCGCTGGCGGTCTTGACCGCTGCACCCAGCAGGGCGGACCAGCGCTGCTGCTCGCGCTGGACCAGCTGGGCAAAGTCCTGCGGGCGCTCGGGTACCTGGGCTTGCAAGGTGGCGTAGCGCTGCAGCACGGCGGGCTGGGCCTGCACTTCGGCAATCGCCGCCTGCAGCTGGGTGACCAGCGCCGCCGGCGTGCCGGCCGGGGCCATGAAGCCGCTCCACGGCACCACGGTGGCGTCCCCCAGGCCCAGCTCGGCCAGCGTGGGCACCTGGGCCAGCGCCGGCAGGCGGGTGGGGGCACTCACGGCCAGGGCACGCAGCTTGCCGCTCTGGATATGGGGCAGTGCCAGGGTGGCGGTCAGCGGGGCGATGTGGATCTGGCCATTGGCCAGGTCGGTGATGAAAGGGGGCTGGCCCTGGTAGTTGACCTGGGTGATCTGGATGCCGGCGCTGGCGGCCAGACGCTCCAGCCCCAGGTGGTTGGAGCTGCCCTGGCCCGGGTTGGCCACATTGAAGGCGCCGGGTTGCTGGCGGGCCTGGGTGATGAAGTCCTGCAGCGTGCGCCAGGGCGCGCTGGCGGGCACGACCCAGACATTGGGCGTGCTGCCGATGCTGGCCACAGGCACAAAGTCGCTGGTGCGGTAGCGGGTGGTCTTGTCCGTCAGCGGGTTGATGACGGTGAAGGTGGAGCCGATCAGCAGGGTGTAGCCATCGGCGGCTGCCTGGTGCACCGCCTGGGCGCCCAGGTTGCCGTTGGCACCGGGGCGGTTTTCCACGATCACGGGCTGGCCCCAGCGCTGGGCCAGGGCGTCGGTGACGGCGCGGGCCGTGACATCGATCACGCCGCCGGCCGGATAGGGCACTACCACCTTGACGGGGCGGACCGGGTAGGCCGCAGCGGCCTTGGCCTGGGCGGCGTGGGCCGCCAGCGGCAGGCCCAGGCCGGCCGTGGTGAAGGCAGTGCTGGCGGCCAGGGCGCTGTGCAGCCAGCTGCGACGGGACACGGCAGTGGAAGTGGGCATGGCGTGCTCCCTTTTCAGAAGGCAGCGCCGGGTGTCAGCACGCCGGCATAGCTGGAGCGCGACTGCACGCCCCAGTGGCCATCCTGCAAGGTGACCACGTACAGGGCCTGGAACGATTGCCGGGCACGGTCCTGGGCGTCATAGCGGGTGAATTGCAGCGCAAAGTGCACCTTGGTGGCATCGGCCTGCACGGGACGGATGAAGTCCCAGCGGCTGTAGGCCCAGCCGGTGTTGGCCAGCGGTGTCAGGTCGTTGGCGGCGGCGTAGTCGGCGGCGTTGTGCCAGACGATGACCTGGTCGCCCGCCAGGCGCACATGGGGGTAGTTCATCACCTGGGCCCAGGCCAGGGCATCGCGGGCGTTGAAGGTGCGCATGAAGTCCTGCAGCACCTGCAGACCGGCCTGCACGGCGGCCTGGGCCGCGGGAGCGTCAATGCCTTGGCCGGCCAGCAGCAGGGGCAGGGTGTCGGGGGTGAACAGCGGGGCTTCGCGGGCAGTCATGGGGCGTCTTTCGGCTTGGAATGTCAATGGACGCCACTGTAGAAATCATTTGATATTTCTGAAAATAATGTTTTCTATTTTGTTAATGAGTAAAACATCTGTTTTAGCCTGGGCCATGCGGTGCCCACCGTGCCGGATGGCGGGGGCGGGCGCAGAAGGGCTGGCAGTGTCCGTACGCGTCGCCAACGCCAGACCGCGTGTGCACCAACGCCCCCATGCCGCGCCGTAGCGGAAGGGAGGCTTTCAGTGGCGCAACGCGGTGCGGCCCGGATGGCGTTCCAGGCCGCTGGGGCCCACGGTCAGCGAGCGGATGGGGATGTGCACATCCTGCGGAATCTCGCCGGACAGCTGCAGCGCCAGGTAGCGGGTGCAGCACACGCGCAGAAACGAGGTGAAGTTGTCCACCGTCCCGCGCTCGGCCACCAGTTCGTCGTACAGCCTGGTGCACAGCTGGGGAACGGTGAAGCCGTCGCGCGTGGCAATGTCGTCCAGTACCTGCCAGAACAGGTTCTCCAGCCGGATGCTGGTGGCCACACCATGCAACCGGATGGAGCGGGCGCGGTGGGCATAGAGCTGCGGGTCGGCGCTGACAAAGACTTGGCACATGGAAAGATTCCCGGAAATGCAGGTGGCCGGGCCATCCTAGGGGGCGACAGGGCAGGCGTCCATCCGGGGTTGCGGGGAGGAGGGCTGGGGGCCGGAGCGACACGGCGGCGCCCCGGCGCCGGCCGCGCTGGTGCGGTGAGGGGCAACCGGCCCGGAAATCGCCTCAGTGGCTGATGCGGGTGCCCAGCAGCGCCAGGAACTGCGCCATCCACGCGGGATGGGCTGGCCAGGCGGGGGCGCTGACCAGATTGCCTTCGGTATGGGCCTGGTCCACCGCGATGTCGGCGTAGCGGCCACCGGCCAGTTCCACCTCGGCCCTGCAGGCCGGGTAGGCCGAACAGGTGCGGCCCTTGAGCACGCCCGCGCCGGCCAGCAGCTGGGCGCCATGGCAGACGGCGGCCACGGGCTTGCCGGCGTCAAAGAAGTGGCGCACGGCGGCCAGCACGTCAGCGTGGTTGCGCAGGTATTCGGGACCGCGGCCCCCGGGGATGACCAGGGCGTCGTACTGCTCGGCTTTCACCTCGGCAAAGCTGGCGTTCAGGGTGAAGTTGTGACCGGGCTTTTCGCTGTAGGTCTGGGCCCCTTCGAAGTCGTGGATGGCGGTCTTGATGTGGTCGCCGGCCTTTTTGTCGGGGCAGACGGCATGCACGGTGTGGCCCACCGCCTGCAGCGTCTGGAAGGGGACCATGGTTTCGTAGTCCTCGCAGTAGTCGCCGCAAATCATCAGAATTTTCTTGCCTGCCATGTCTGTCTCCTGTGTGTGGTGGTGCGCCCCTGCTGTGGGGGCGGCGACCATGGTAGGCAGACGGGCAGGGTGGCGGGTATTAACCGCTTACTACGTGGCAGGGTGGGCGGTGCCTGGAGGCGGGGCTTTCCAGGCCGCTGCCGCAAGCAAAACGCCTGGCGCATCCGGGGCAGGCGTTCAGAGAGGGCGATCTCTGACACCGCACGCAGACGCACTCCAGGCGTTCTGTGAGGAGGGACTGCGCGCACCGGGGGTGCGCCGCAGGCACAGCGATCAGGCCGTCAGGCGTTCCAGCGCTTCATGGTATTTGGCGGCGGTCTTGGCGATCACATCCTGGGGCAGGCGGGGCGCGGGAGCGGTCTTGTCCCAGGCCTTGCCGTTGACCTGGGCCTGTTCCAGCCAGTCGCGCACGAACTGCTTGTCGTAGCTGGGGGGGTTGGCGCCGGCCGCCAGGGCGTCGGCATAGCCTTCCACGGGCCAGTAGCGCGAGCTGTCGGGGGTCAGCACCTCGTCCATCAGCACCAGGGTGCCGTCTTCGGTCAGGCCGAATTCGAACTTGGTGTCGGCAATGATCATGCCCTTGGTCAGGGCGATCTCGGCCGCTTCCTTGTAGATGCGGATGGCGGTATCGCGGATTTGCGCTGCCAGTGGCTCGCCCACCATCTCGACGGTGCGCTCGTAGGTGATGTTTTCGTCGTGGTCACCCATTTCGGCCTTGGCGGCGGGGGTGTAGATGGGTTCGGGCAGCTTGGCCGAGTTGACCAGACCAGCGGGCAGCTTCACGCCGCAGACCGCTTGCGACTCTTGATACTCTTTCCAGCCGCTGCCGGCCAGGTAGCCACGCACCACGGCTTCGATCAGCACGGGCTTGAGGCGCTTGACCAGCATGGAGCGGCCCTCGACCTGCTTGACTTCATCGGCGGTGACCACGGATTCGGGACGGTCGCCGGTCAGGTGGTTGGGGCAGATATGGCCCAGCTTGTCGAACCAGTACAGCGCCATCTGCGTCAGCAGCACGCCCTTGCCGGGGATGGGTTCGCCCATGATCACGTCGAAAGCCGACAGACGGTCGGAAGCCACCATCAGGATGCGGTCATCGCCCACGGCATAGTTGTCACGGACCTTGCCGCGTGCCAGCAGGGGCAGCGAGCGGATATTGGAGGTGTGCAGGGCGGAAGGGCTGGACTGGGTGGTCATGGGGGTCACTGGGAATAGGGGCGGGCTCGGGACGCTGCTCTGGGAGCAAGGCGGTGCCAGGGCGGAATTCTACGTGCCGACGCCGGGCTGTGCCGGGTGGAAGACCACATCCACACCGGGCGTGTCGGATGCCTTCCTGGGCAGGGTCGGTGGACAGCAGCGCGTGCTGCCGTCTGTCGGGATTTTCATCAAAACGACTTATTGTGCGCCCATTCCGGCGGTCGGTCAGCACCACCCCCATTCCCCAGCGGGATGTGGCGGTATGCCGTTGATTTCCCGGTGCAGATCGCGCACAGTGGGCTCCAAGCGAGACGAATGCGCATTCACCGCCGAACGCCTCCGGCAGGTTCTTCAGCCTGTCGGAAGGCAATCTGGACTTTGAGACCACAGGAGGCTGGTTTATGAACCTGACCATCAGCGGGCACCATCTGGATGTCACCCCCGCACTGCGCAATTACGTCATGGAAAAACTGCAGCGCGTGCTGCGCCACTTTGACCAAGTGATCGACGTGAAGGTCTTGCTTTCGGTACACAACCAGAGCGAAAAGGACAAGCGCCAGCGCGCCGTATGCAATGTGCGCGTCAAAGGCAATGATCTGTATGCCGGCAGTTCCCACTTCGATCTGTATGCGGCCGTGGATGAGCTGATCGACAAGCTGGACCGCAAGGTCGTCAAACACAAGACCCGCCTGCAGGAGCGGCGAGGGGAAGCGGCGAAACGTGACCTCAGTGCGCTTGCAACAGCCTGACACCGACCTTTTCACCACAGAGGAGCCGCCCCGCGCGGCTCTTTTTGCGCGACTGGGGGGCATGTGCCGTGATCGGGCCACCCGGTGCATAATTCTTCCTACATGAACCGTCTAGCCTCCATCCTGCCGTCCGCACAAGTCCTTGTGAGCGTGGACGCCACCAGCAAGAAGCGCGCTTTCGAAGAAGCAGGGCTTTTGTTTGAAAGCCTGCACGGTCTGTCCCGCGCGCTCATCACCGACAGCCTGTTCGCCCGCGAGCGCCTGGGCTCGACCGGTCTGGGTCATGGCGTGGCCATTCCCCATGGCCGCATCAAGGGTCTGAAGTCGCCGATGGCGGCCGTGTTCCAGATGGCGCGCGCCATCGGTTTCGATGCGCCCGACGAGCAACCTGTCAGCCTGCTGATCTTCCTGCTGGTGCCGGAAGCGGCCACGCAGCAGCATCTGGAAATCCTGTCCGAGATCGCCGAGCTGCTCAGCGATTCGGCCCTGCGCCAGCGCCTGGTGGCCTGCACCGACGCCGCAGAGCTGTACGGCCTGATTGCCGACTGGAAGTCGGCCGCCTCTTCCCCCGCCGCCTGAGCCTGTGAAGCCCACCGCCGTCAACGCCGACCGCCTGTTCGAGGCTTTCCGCGAAAGCCTGCGCTGGGAATGGCTGGCAGGCCTGGGAGCTTCCGAGCGCCGTTTCGATGAAATGGCCGTGCGCTCGGCCCGCTCCGGCGCCGATCTGGTCGGCTACCTGAATTACATCCATCCCTACCGGGTGCAGGTGATCGGTGAGCGCGAAGTCGCCTACCTGACCAATGCCACGCCCGAGGACTGTGCCCGCCGGGTGTCGCGCATCGTCACGCTGGAGCCGCCGGTGCTGGTGCTGGCCGATGGCCAGCAGGCCCCGCAGGCGCTGATCTCGATGTGCGAGCGCGCGCAGATCCCCATGTTCGCCACGCACGAGGCTGCGGCCTTTGTGATCGACGTGCTGCGCGCTTACCTGTCCAAGCACTTTGCCGACCGCACCACCATGCACGGCGTGTTCATGGACATTCTGGGCATGGGCGTGCTGATCACCGGCGAATCCGGCCTGGGCAAGAGCGAGCTGGGACTGGAACTGGTCACCCGTGGCAACGGGCTGGTGGCCGACGATGCGGTGGACCTGTTTCGCATCAACCAGACCACGATCGAAGGCAAGTGCCCCGATCTGCTGCAGAACCTGCTGGAAGTGCGCGGCATCGGCCTGCTGGACATCCGTGCCATCTTTGGCGAGACGGCGGTGCGGCGCAAGATGCGCCTCAAGCTGATCGTGCACCTGGTGCGCAAGGAAACCATGGAGCGCGACTACGAGCGCCTGCCCCAGGAGCCGCTGACACAGGATGTGCTGGGCGTGCCGGTGCTCAAGGTGATCATCCAGGTGGTGGCCGGTCGCAATATCGCCGTGCTGGTGGAAGCCGCCGTGCGCAACACCATCCTGCAGTTGCGGGGCATTGACACCTACCAGGAGTTCGTGGACCGCCACCGCCGTGCCATGGAGCGCGGCATCGAGTAAGCCGGGCCAGATCCGCAGGGTGTCTCAGCTCTGGGACACAAAAAAAGGCGCTCCGTGGAGCGCCTTTTTGCATCAGCAGGTAAAGATCGCGTCAGACCTCAGCGCTGTGCACCTTTCTTGGAGCAGTCGGCGCACTGGCCGTACAGCGACATGGAGTGGTCCTGGATGGACCAGCCCATCTGGTTGGCGATCAGCTGCTGGCGCTTTTCGATCTCGGGGTCATAGAACTCTTCGACCTTGCCGCAGCTGGTGCAGACAAAGTGGTCGTGGTGCTGGCCCTCGTTCAGCTCGTAGACGGCCTTGCCGCTTTCGAAGTTGCTGCGCAGCAGGATGCCGGCCTGTTCGAACTGGGTCAGCACGCGGTAGACCGTGGCCAGACCGATGTCCGAACGTTCGTCCAGCAGCACGCGGAACACGTCTTCGGCCGTCATGTGGCGCTGCTTGCCGGTTTGGAAGATCTCCAGAATCTTCAGGCGGGGCAGGGTGGCTTTCAGGCCCGTGCTTTTGAGCTCGTCGATGTTTTTCATGTCTGGGTCTCTGGTTGGCCTGGCGACCGTGGACGGACGGTGCGCCAGCGGCGGCAGGAATGGCCCTTGCAGCGGGGTGGCGGTGCACCTGGGGCTCCTCCCGGAACCTGCCGCTACAATGGTTCGGATCATATCCCGTAGCCATTACCCATGCATGCCAAAGCCCGCCGTTGTGTTTCTGTGCTCATGACCCTGTCGCTGGGCGGACTGCTTGCCGCTTGCGGCAGCTTCGACAGTGCCTCGCGCAGTGTTGCCAGCGTCATCACCCCCTACAAGGTGGACGTGGTGCAGGGCAACTTCGTTTCCAAGGAGCAGGTCGCTGCCCTGCAGCCCGGCATGAGCCGCCAGCAGGTGCGGGAAATCCTGGGTACGCCGCTGGTGACCAGCGTGTTCCACGCCGACCGCTGGGAATACGTGTTCACGCTCAAGCGCGCCAAGGTCGATCCCCAGACGCGCAAGCTGACCGTGTTCTTCAACGGTGACCAGTTTGACCGCGCCGAAGGCGATGAGATGCCCTCCGAAGACGAATTCGTGGCCTCGCTGGGCAAGAAGATGGGCAACATCAAGGTGCCCCAGCTCGAAGCCACCGAGGCCCAGCTGGCCCGCTACCCGGTCAAGAAGACGGCCGACACCGCGGTGGCCGATGCTGCGCCGGCAACGCCCGCCAGCACCACGGCCTACCCGCGCCTGGATGCGCCGGCCCGCTGATGCCCACGGGGCGGCCACCGGCTCACGCCGGCACTGCCGTGCCATGAATTGAAAAGGGTCGCCGCGCAGCCATGCGCACCAGCGGCCCTTTTGCCATAGGAACCCCCGGCCGTACGCGGCCCCGCCCTGAATCCCGCTGTTTCACCATGACCGCTTCTTCCCCTTCTTCGCTGCGCGTGGCCATTGCCGGCGCATCCGGCCGCATGGGCCATATGCTGATCGAGGCCGTGCTGGCCAGCGGTGACTGCCAGCTGGCCGCCGCACTCGACCAGCCCGGCAGCCCCGGCCTGGGCCAGGACGCCGCCGCCTTCCTTGGCAAGGCCACCGGCGTGCTGATCGAGAGCGATGTGCGCACCGCTCTGGCCAAGGCCGATGTGCTGATCGACTTCACCCGCCCCGAAGGCACGCTGGCCCACCTGGCCGTGGCGGCCGAGCTGGGGGTGAAGCTGGTGATCGGCACCACCGGCTTCAGCGATGCGCAGAAGGCCGAAATCGCCGTCCATGCCCAGAAGACGGCGGTCATCCTGTCGCCGAACATGAGCGTGGGCGTCAATGTCACGTTCAAGCTGCTGGAAATGGCGGCCAAGGCGCTGCAGGAAGGTGGCTATGACATCGAAATCATCGAAGCCCACCACAAGCACAAAGTGGATGCACCCTCCGGTACGGCGCTGAAAATGGGCGAGGTGATTGCCGAAGCCCAGGGTACCCAGCTGGCCGACCGCGCCGTGTACGAGCGCTTTGGCCACACCGGCGAGCGCAAGCCCGACACCATCGGCTTTGCCACCGTGCGCGGTGGCGACATCGTGGGTGACCATACCGTGCTG
This sequence comes from Comamonas terrigena NBRC 13299, assembly GCF_006740045.1. Taxonomy (NCBI): domain Bacteria; kingdom Pseudomonadati; phylum Pseudomonadota; class Betaproteobacteria; order Burkholderiales; family Comamonadaceae; genus Comamonas; species Comamonas terrigena. The sequence continues at coordinate 4,465,530 of NZ_AP019749.1, read as the reverse complement.
TTTGCCGGCACGGGCGAGCGCGTGGAAATCTCGCACAAGTCCAGTAGCCGCGCCGGCTATGCCCAGGGCAGCCTGCGTGCAGCACGTTTTCTGGCCGGCAAGACCAGCGGCCAGTTCGACATGTTCGACGTGCTCAGCCTGCGCTGAGCACCCAGGCCCCACCTTCACTCTTCCAGGAGCTGCTTATGGACGCACGTTGGCAATGGCTGGCGCAAGGTGACGCGGTCACCCGGGGCACGGCGGTGCTGCTGCTGGCCATGTCCGTGGCCAGCTGGGTGGTGATTCTGGTGCAGCTGGTGGGGCTGGTGCGCCGCCGTCGCCAGGCACCGCAGGCCATGGATGCGTTCTGGCAGGCTGCCGATCTGCCCTTTGCCCGGGGGCTGCTGGAAAAGCAGGGACCCTGGCTGCTGCCCCTGGTGCAGGCGGTGCAGACGGCACGGACCGAAGCATCGGCAGAGGCTACCCTGGCGGGCCAGTCCGCGCAGGGGGACCGGCTGATGCGCCATCTGCGTGTCGCGTTGCAGCAGGTGGGCGCGCGTCTGCAATGGGGCCAGACCATGCTGGCTTCCATCAGCGCGCTGGCGCCCTTTGTGGGCCTGTTGGGCACGGTCTGGGGCATTCACCATGCGCTGGCGGCGCTGACCGGCGTGCAGCAGGTGTCGCTGGACCAGCTGGCCGGGCCGGTGGGCGAGGCCCTGGTGATGACCGCTGCCGGTCTGGCGGTGGCCATCCCTGCCGCGCTGGCCTACAACCTGTTTGGCCGCAGCATCGCCCTGCTGGACGAAGCACTGGACGGCTTTGCACACGATTTGCATGCGCATTTTGCGGACAGGCGATGAGCGCCTTTGTGAACGGCCTGCGGCACCTTTCCCCGGCCTGCGCAGCGTGGTGTGACGTGGGCAGGAGAACGACAGCCCGAACGGCGGGTGCATGCGGGCAGCGCCGCCGGGCGCGCTGAAGGGCGGCCATGGCATTCGGACGCTTTGCTTCCCGGACCCAGGCACAGCCGGTGGCCGGCATCAATGTCACGCCGCTGGTGGATGTGATGCTGGTGCTGGTGGTGATCTTCATTCTGGCTGCCCCCATTCTGGCGGCCACATTGCGGGTGCAGCTGCCCCAGGCCGAGGGGGTGAAGGCCGCACCGCCAGCGCAGACCCCGTCGCTGGCGCTGGAGCTGGACGCCCAGGGCGCGCTGCACATCGGCGCGGAGGCGGTGGATGAGGCGACCGTACGCCAGCGGCTGGCCGCCCTCGCCGCCCAGGACCCGCAGGCCGAGCTGCAGCTGAAAGCCGACACTGCCGTGCCTTATGGCCGCGTGGTGCAGGTCATGGGCTGGGCCCACGCGGCAGGGCTGGGCCGCATCGGCTTTGTGGCGCAACCGGTACCGGCTGCGGCGCCGTAGACCGCCCGGAACGCAGCGTGCGCGGTGCTCTGGCTCCGCTCAGTGCGCGTTGAGCGCACTGGCCAGCTGGCGGCTGCCGAAGTCCGAAGAGCGCTGGTACAGCTGCAGGCCGAACTGCGGCAGCATGCCGATCAGGTGGTCGAAGATGGCGCCCTGGATGGTTTCGTACTCCAGCCACACGGTGGTGGCGGTGTAGCAGTACAGCTGCAGCGGCAGGCCGGTAGGGGTCGGCTCCAGCGTGCGGGCCAGCAGGAACATGCCCGGGCCTTTGGCAATGCCGGGATGGGCCACCAAGTAGGCATAGGCATAGGCTTTGAAGGCAGCCAGATTGGTCACCTGGTCGGGGGGCACCGGGGCCAGCGGCAGGCTGGTCTCCATGCCGCTGGGAATGGGCAACAGGCCGCGTTCGGCATGCCAGTAGTCCTGCAGCAGCGGGATGTGCTTCAGCTGGCTGCGCTCCGACGGGGTCAGCAGGTGCACGGTGCTGGCGTCAAGGGGCAGGGCGCGCATGATGCGGCGCGCCCCCGAATTGGCCATGCCGCGCCAGTTCTTGAAGCTGTCGCTCATCAGTTTCCAGGTGGGGATGGTGGTGATGGTCTTGTCGAAGTTCTGCACCTTGACGGTGTTCAGTGCAATGTCCACCACGAAGCCGTCGGCCCCCACCTGGGGCATTTCGATCCAGTCGCCCACGCGCAGCATGTCGTTGGTGCCGATCTGCACGCCCGCCACAAAGGACATGATGGTGTCCTTGAACACCAGCATCAACACGGCCGACATGGCGCCAAGGCCGGACAGCAGCAGCAGCGGCGAGCGGTTCAGGATGGCGGCCGCGATCAGCAGCGCGCCGAGGATGTAGGCCACCAGCTTGCCCAGCTGCACATAGCTTTTGATGGAATGGGTGTGCGTGGCCTTGGGGCCGTCATGCCGGTCGTGGGCGGCATTGATCTCGTTGAGCAGCTCCGCCACGGCACGCACCAGGTGGTAGACCGTGAAGGCGGTGGCGAAGTTGCCGATGGTCTGGCTGAGCGGGGCGGGCAACTGCGCCACGGCGTCGATGCCGATCTGGATCACCACCGACGGGACGATCTTGGCCAGCCGGACCAGCACATGGTCGTGCAGCAGGATCTGGGTCCAGCTGGTGGCGGGCAGGGTCTTGCGCCACAGGCGCACAAAATGCAGCAGCACGCCCTGGATCACCAGGCGCAGGGCGAAGGCCAGCACGGCCAGCAGGCACAGGCCCACGGCGGCCTGGTAGCGCGGTGCGAGCTCGGTGTAGAAGGAAAAATCGGTCAAGGTCACGAAAAGCCAGAATCGGCCCGGGGCCGGTGACGGCGGGGCCTGCAGGGTCAAAAACGGGGGGAGGGGCGCGGTGCCGGGCAGTGCCGGCGGCAGGGCCTGTCGCCCAGTGCAGCGAGGGGGATGCGCCCACAGCCTAAAATCCGGGCGAAGGCAGTATTGTGACTGCAGCACCAACCCCCAGTTCCATGCAAGACAAATACAACCACATCGAGGTGGAGCGCGCCGCGCACGCCCATTGGACCGCACAGGACGCCTACCGCGTCACCGAAGACGACAGCAAGCCCAAGTACTACGCCTGCTCCATGCTGCCTTACCCCAGCGGCAAGCTGCACATGGGCCACGTGCGCAACTACACCATCAACGACATGCTCTCGCGCCAGCTGCGCATGAAGGGCTACAACGTCTTGATGCCCATGGGCTGGGATGCATTCGGTCTGCCTGCCGAGAACGCTGCGCTGAAGAACAAGGTGCCGCCTGCCAAGTGGACGTACGAGAACATCGCGTACATGAAAAAGCAGATGCAGGCCATGGGGCTGGCCATCGACTGGAGCCGCGAGATCGCCACCTGCGACCCCGACTACTACAAGTGGAACCAGTGGTTGTTCCTGAAGATGCTGGAAAAGGGCGTGGCCTACCGCAAGACCCAGACCGTGAACTGGGACCCGGTGGACCAGACCGTGCTGGCCAATGAGCAGGTGATCGACGGCCGCGGCTGGCGCACCGGCGCGCTGGTGGAAAAGCGCGAGATCCCGGGCTACTACCTGGCCATCACCAACTACGCGCAAGAGCTGCTGGACCATGTGCAGATGGGCAACGACAAGGCCACCCTGACCGGATGGCCCGACAAGGTGCGCCTGATGCAGGAAAACTGGATCGGCAAGTCGGCCGGTGTGCGCTTTGCGTTCACCCACACCATCCAGGGCGCGGACGGCCAGCTGATCCAGGACGGCAAGATGTTCGTCTTCACCACCCGTGCCGACACCGTCATGGGCGTGACCTTCTGCGCGGTGGCGCCCGAACACCCGCTGGCCCAGCATGCCGCGGCGTCCCAGCCCGAACTGGCTGCCTTCATTGAAGAATGCAAGAAGGGCGGCACGACCGAGGCGGAACTGGCCGTCAAGGAAAAGGAAGGCAAGCCCACCGGCCTGTTCGTCACCCACCCCATCACTGGCGCGCAAGTCGAGGTGTGGATCGGCAACTATGTGCTGATGAGCTATGGCGATGGTGCCGTGATGGGCGTGCCTGCCCATGACGAGCGGGATTTCGCCTTTGCCAACAAGTACAACCTGCCCATCCAGCAGGTGGTGACCGTGGCGGGCCAGGATGCGTACGACAGCAAGACCTGGCACGACTGGTACGGCGACAAGGAACGCGGCGTACTCATCCATTCCGGCGCGTTCGATGGTCTGAACCACCAGGACGGCGTGCAGGCCGTGGCCAAGGTGCTGGCCGACAAGGGCCTGGGCGAGCTCAAGACCACCTGGCGTCTGCGCGACTGGGGCATCAGCCGCCAGCGTTACTGGGGCACCCCCATCCCCATCATTCACTGCGAAGACTGCGGTGCCCAGCCGGTGCCGGAAAAAGACCTGCCTGTGGTGCTGCCGCAGGATCTGGTGCCCGATGGCTCCGGCAACCCGCTGGTCAAGAGCGAAGCCTTCCACGCCGGTGTGGTCTGCCCCTGCTGCGGCAAGCCTGCCCGCCGCGAAACCGACACCATGGACACCTTTGTGGACAGTTCGTGGTACTTCATGCGCTATTGCGACGCGAAGAACAGCGAGCAGATGGTGGCCGGCGGCGCCGACTACTGGATGCCCATGGACCAGTACATCGGTGGCGTGGAGCACGCCATCCTGCACTTGCTGTACGCACGCTTCTGGACCAAGGTCATGCGCGATCTGGGCCTGCTCAAGATCGACGAGCCCTTCACCAAGCTGCTCACGCAAGGCATGGTGCTCAACCACATCTACAGCCGCCGCACCGCCAAGGGCGCCAAGGAATACTTCTGGCCCAAGGATGTCGAGCATGTGCTGGACGAAGGCGGCAAGGTCATCGGCGCCAAGCTCAAGAACGCGGTGGACAGTGCCGACGGCATGCTGCCTGTGGGTACGGCCATCGACTACGAGGGCGTGGGCACCATGTCCAAGTCCAAGAACAACGGTATCGATCCGCAGGAGCTGATCGAGAAGTACGGCGCCGACACGGCACGCCTGTACACCATGTTCACGGCCCCGCCCGAACTGACGCTGGAGTGGAACGATGCCGGTGTGGAAGGCAGCTACCGCTTCCTGCGCCGCGTCTACAACTTCGGCCACAAGCTGCTCGAGCTGGACTACGCGGCCGCGCAGGAGGCCACCAGCGGCCTGACGGATCTGTCGCAGGTGCAGTTCGGCAAGGATGCCAAGGCCCTGCGCCTGGAGATTCACACCGTGCTCAAGCAGGTGGAATACGACTACAGCCGCATGCAGTACAACACCGTGGTGTCGGGCGCGATGAAGATGATCAACGCGCTGGAAAGCTTCAAGGCCACGGACACGGCCGACGGCCAGATCGCCGTGATTGAAAGCTTTGGCATCCTGCTGCGCGTGCTCTACCCCGCCACTCCGCACCTGACCCATGTGATGTGGAGCGAGCTGGGCTACGCCAACAAGCAGGGCGATCTGCTGGATGCCGCCTGGCCCCAGGTGGATGCATCGGCCCTGGTGCAGGATGAGCTGGAGCTGATGCTGCAGGTCAACGGCAAGCTGCGCGGCTCCATCCTGGTGCCGGCGGCAGCCGACAAGGCGCAGATCGAAGCGGTGGCCCTGGCCAACGAGGAGGCACAGAAATTCATCCTGGGTGCGACACCCAAGAAGGTGATCGTGGTGCCGGGCCGTCTGGTCAACGTCGTCGTCTGACGCGATACAAAGCGAGAAGGAGCCCCCATGCGCAAGCGCACGCTGCTTTCCCTGATGGCACTGGCACCGCTGGTGTCGGCCTGCGGCTTCCGCCTGCGCGGGGTGCCGGAATTCCAATTCACCTCCATCTATCTGCAGGCGGACGGCCGTTCCGCATTTGCACGCGAGCTGGAACGCAACCTGGCCACGGCCGGAGACAAGCTCAAGGTGCTGCGGGCACCGCGGCGCCCGGACGAGGCCCAGGTGGTCTGGAAGCTGCTGGGCGAGCGCAATGACCGCATCATCATCAGCAAGAACGCGGCCGGCCAGGTGCGCGAGCTGACGCTGCGCTACCGCATGACGTTCAGCCTGACCGGCGCAGATGGTGTGGAGTGGATTCCACCCACCGAGCTGGAGCTGGAGCGCGACCTGAGCTACGACGAAAACCTGGCGCTGGCCAAGGAGCAAGAAGCCGCCGTGCTGTACAAAACCATGCAGTCTGACCTGGTGCAGCAGGTGATGCGGCGTCTGTCCTCGGCCCAGCCGACGGCCGCATCCTGATCGGCGGTCCATGCAACTGGCGTTCAACCAGCTGGGGGCGCACCTGCAAAAAGGGCTGCGTCCGCTCTATACCCTGCATGGGGACGAGCCGCTGCAGCAGCAGGAGGCGGCCGATGCGATTCGGGCGGCGGCGCGCGCGCAGGGGCACACCGAACGCAGCGTCTACACCGTGGCGGGTGCGCATTTCGACTGGAGTGCGGTCCTGGCGGCAGGCGGTTCGCTGAGCCTGTTTGCCGACAAGCAGATGGTGGAAATCCGCATCCCGTCCGGCAAACCGGGCAAGGACGGCAGCGCTGCCATCCAGCAACTGGCTGCCCAGGCGGCGCAGGACGACAACACCCTGACCATCGTCACCCTGCCGCGCCTGGACAAGCAGACCAAGAGCGGTGCCTGGTTCGCCGCGCTGGAAGCCCATGGGGTGACGGTGCAGATCGACACCATCGAACGGGGCACGCTGCCGCCGTGGATTGCCCAGCGCCTGGCCCAGCAGGGTCAGCGCGTGGTGTCGGGCGAGGAAGGGCAGCGCACGCTGCAGTTCTTTGCCGACCGGGTGGAAGGCAATCTGCTGGCGGCCCACCAGGAGATCCAGAAGCTGGGTCTGCTCTACCCCCAGGGGGAGCTGAGCCTGGCCCAGGTCGAACAGGCGGTGCTGAATGTGGCGCGTTACGACGTCTTCAAGCTGTCCGAGGCGGTGCTCTCCGGACAGCTGGCGCGCGTGGTGCGCATGCTCGACGGTCTGCAGGCCGAAGGCGCGGCCGAGGTGCTGGTGCACTGGACGCTGGCCGAAGATATCCGGGCCCTCAAGCGCGTGCGCGATGCCATGGCAAACGGCCAGCCGCTGCCAATGGCACTGCGGGCGCAGCGCATCTGGGGCGTGAAGGAGCGCCTGTTCGAGCGCATCCTGCCGCGCCTGAGCGATGCTGCCGCTGCCCGGCTGCTGCATTCCGCCCATGTGGTGGACGGCATCATCAAAGGCCTGCCGGCACCCGGTTGGCCGCAGGATGGCTGGCAGGCGCTGCGCAGGCTGGCGATGGACCTGGTGCAGACCGCGCAAGGACAGCGCCCGGCGGCCCGTTGACGGCGCGCTGCCTCCGGTGCGCGTAAGGCGGCGGCCAGGGTCCAGGGTGTCGGCGCAGAAGCTGCAGGCGCTGGCTCAGGTCCCCGCTGCCAGCCGTGCCTGGGCCTTGTCGGCCCATTGTTCCAGTGTGTCGAACAGATCTTTCTGGCTGAAGGAGCAGCTTTCCTCGGAAAACAGTGCGCTGGCCTCCAGCCGGTCCAGCAGGTTCAGCAGTACCTCGGCATAGCGCGGGGGCAGGGTGGTCAGCAGGGCACCGCTGGCTCGGGCCTGGGCACCCAGTGCCGCGGCGGACAGCTGTTGCTGCGCCAGCTGGGCAAAGCCGGTGCGCAGCTGCGCCAGTTGCTGGGCAGCCAGAAGGGTGTCGGGGGGAGCAGAGTGCATGGCAGGCGCCGCAAGGCGGGGTCAATGGTCGCAGCAGTGTAGGTCCTGCACTGCGCCCCCAGGGCATGGCCGTGCATTCCACCCCCTGGGCGGGCAACTCGGCGAGAATCGGGGCATGAACGCGCTGAATATTGCCGAAACCATGCAGACCCTGGGTCTGCAAGCAAAAGTGGCTTCCGCCCAGATGGCACGGGCGAACGCTGCTGTGAAAAACAAGGCCTTGCTGGCCCTGGCCCGTCTGCTGCGGGAGCAGGTGGAGCCGCTGCAGGTCGACAACGCCAAGGACCTGGAGCGTGCTGTGGCCAACGGCCTGTCGGCCCCGATGGTGGACCGCCTGCGCCTGACCCCCAAGGTGCTGGAGACCTGCGCCCAGGGCTGCGAACAGCTGGCAGCCATGCCGGATGTGATTGGCGAGATCCTCGGCATGAAGCAGATGCCCAGCGGCATCCGGGTGGGCCAGATGCGCGTGCCCATCGGCGTGTTCGGCATGATCTACGAAAGCCGCCCGAACGTGACCATTGAAGCGGCCAGCCTGTCGATCAAGAGCGGCAATGCCTGCATCTTGCGGGGCGGCTCGGAAGCGATCGAATCCAACAAGGCTTTGGCCCGGCTGGTGGCCCAGGCCCTGCTCGAAGCCGGCCTGCCGGAAAACGCCGTGCAACTGGTGCAGACCACCGACCGGGAGGCCGTGGGCCATCTGATCGCCATGCCCGCGTATGTGGACGTGATCATCCCGCGCGGCGGCAAGAGCCTGATCGAGCGCATCAGCCGCGAGGCCAAGGTGCCGGTCATCAAGCACCTGGACGGCAATTGCCACACCTACGTGGACGACCCTTGCGACATCGCCATGGCCGTGACCGTGGCCGACAATGCCAAGACCCAGAAGTACAGCCCCTGCAACGCCAGCGAAAGCCTGGTGGTGGCGCGTGGCGTGGCGGCGGACTTTCTGCCGCAGATCGGCGCCATCTACGCGGCCAAGGGGGTGGAGATGCGCGGCGATGCCGAAGCGCTGGCCATTTTGCAGCAGGTGCCCGACGCCAAGCTGGTGGCGGCGACCGAGCAGGACTGGAGCGAGGAATACCTGGCTCCCATCATCAGCGTGAAGGTGGTGGCCGGTGTGGACGAGGCCATTGCCCACATCAACCGCTACTCCAGCGGTCACACCGAAGCCATTCTGACGCGGGACCATATGCACGCCCAGCAGTTCCTGCGCGAGGTGGATTCCGCCAGCGTGATGGTCAATGCCAGCACGCGCTTTGCCGACGGGTTCGAGTACGGGCTGGGTGCCGAAATCGGCATCAGCACCGACAAGTTCCATGCGCGTGGGCCGGTGGGCATCGAAGGCCTGACCTCGCTCAAATACATCGTGCTGGGCGAAGGCCAGGTGCGCGGCTAAAGTCGCCTCCCGTGCCGGGGCGGCCTGGCACACACCGTCACAACCATCAACAGCGCAGCATGAAAATCATCATCCTGGGAGCCGGCCGCGTGGGGTACAGCGTGGCCGAAAGCCTGGTCTCGGAGCGCAACGACATCACCGTGATCGACACGGATGCCACGCGGCTGCGCGATCTGGAAGGTCGGTTCGACCTGCGCGGCGTGGTGGGCAGCGGCATCGACCCGCAGGTGCTGGCCGAGGCCGGTGCGGCCGACACCGACCTGCTGATTGCCTGCGCCGCGCTGGATGAGACCAATCTGGTGTGCTGCAAGCTGGGGCAGTTGCTGTTCAACATCCCCACGCGCATTGCGCGGGTGCGCTCGTCCAGCTTTGGCGCCGACGATGTGGTGCTAGGCAAGGATGGCCTGGGCGCGGACGCCATCATCTGCCCCGAAGCCTCGCTGACCCGCTACATCGGCAAGCTCACCGAATACCCGGAGGCGCTGCAGGTGCGCGAATTTGCCGGCGGCCGTGCCTGTCTGGCATCGGTGCGGGCACGCATGGGGGCTGCGGCCGTCGGTCTGCGTATTGGTGAACTGCGGCTGCACAACCCCGAAATGGGGCTGCGCATCGTGGCCATCTACCGGCGCTTTGCCGACGAACCCGATCGCTTTGTGCGCTGCGATGGCAGCACGCTGATCGAGCCGGGTGATGAAGTCTTCATACTGTCTGCCAGGGAAAACCTGCCGGAAATCCTGGCGGCCATGCACCGCCCCGCCGGCCAGCCGGCGCGGCCGGTGCGGCGCATCATGATGGCCGGCGGCGGGCGCGTGAGCCAGCGGCTGGCAGCGCAGCTGGCCCAGGAGCCAGGACGCTTTCACATCAAGATCCTCGAAATGAACCCCCAGCGCTGCATGGAGCTGGCCGCATCGCTGCCCGAGGACGTGCTGGTGCTGCAGGGGGATGCCACCGACGAGGATCTGCTCGACGATGAAAGCATCGAAGATGTGGACCTGTTCCTGGCGCTGACCAACGACGATGAAAACAACATCATGGCCTGTCTGCTGGCCAAGCGGTTGGGCGCCACGCGGGTGCTGGCGCTGATCAACCGCCGCACCTATGCGGATCTGATGCACGGCACGCAGATTGATATTGCACTGTCCCCCGCACAGGCCATGCTGGGCGAGCTGCTGGCCCATGTGCGCCGGGGCGATGTGCAGGCCGTGCACAGCCTGCGCCGGGGGGTGGCCGAGGCGCTGGAGATTGTGGCCCGCGGCGACCGCAAGAGCTCGCGCGTGGTGGGCCGCCGGGTGGAGGAGCTGAAGCTGCCGCCGGAGGTGCACATCGGCCTGATCGTGCGCGGCCTGCCGGAGCAGGGCGAACATGCCGCGGACCCGTCCGAGACCGTGGCAGGCGAGCCCCAGGTCATCATTCCGCGCAGCCACACGGTGATCGAGAGCAATGACCACGTGGTCTTCTTCCTGCCCAACAAGCGCCTGGTGCAAGACGTGGAGAAGTTGTTCCGCGTGAGCGCCACCTTCTTCTGATCGGACCGAGGCCGCCATGCGTGACCTGTTACCCGTTCTGCGCCTGCTGGGCGCTTTGATGGTGATGTTCGGCCTGTCCATGGGGCTGCCGCTGGCAGTGTCCTGGTTTCTGCGCGATGGCATGTGGCTGGTCTGGCTGTGGTCGCTGGGCGGCACGGTGCTGGCCGGCGCCCTGCTGTGGGCCTGCATGGAGCGTTACCGCAGAGAGCTGCAGCCACGCCATGGCGTGATTCTGGTGACTTTGGTCTGGGTCTTTCTACCACTGTGCGCCAGCGTGCCGCTGCAGCTGGCCTATGCGGAGCTGGGGCGGTCGCTGTCCTTCACCCATGCCTATTTCGAGGCCGTATCCGGGTTGACCACGTCGGGTGCCACCGTCCTGTCCGGGCTGGATGCGCTGCCCGTGTCCCTGAACATCTGGCGCACGTTTCTGCAATGGCTGGGCGGCATGGGGATCCTGATTCTGGCCGTGGCCATCTTGCCGCTGCTCGGCGTGGGGGGGAGCCAGCTGTTCCGTGCCGAGGCCGCGGGCCCGGTCAAGGACACCAAGCTCACGCCGCGCATCACAGGGACGGCCAAAGGGCTGTGGGGCGTGTATGCCGTGTTCTCTATCAGCTGCGCGTTGGCCTTCTGGCTGGCGGGCATGACACCGCTGGATGCGGTGATGCACATGTTCACCACGGTCAGCCTGGGCGGGCTGTCCTCGCACGATGCGAGCCTGGGTTTTTACAACTCGCCGGTGATCGAAGGCATTACGCTGGTGTTCATGCTGATGGCCAGCTGCAATTTCGCGCTGTACTTCGTGGCCCTGCGCAAAGGGCACTGGCGCGGCTTTTGGCAGGACCCGGAAATGCGTGCCACCCTCGGCGTGCTGCTGGGCAGCGGCCTGCTGGTGGCGCTGCTGCTGTGGGTCAAGGGCGTGTATGGCCCGGTGGATGCATTGCGCTACGGGGTGTTCAACACGATATCGGTGGCCACCACCACCGGCTTTGCCACGGCCGACTACCTGACCTGGCCGGTGTTCGCGCCGGTGTTCATGCTCTTCCTGTCCGGCGTGGCCACCAGCGCCGGGTCGACCGGCGGCGGCATCAAGATGGTGCGCATGCTGATCCTGGTGAAGCAGGCGCGGCTGGAGCTGACGCGCCTGGTGCACCCGCGTGCCGTCCAGCCGGTGTTGCTGGGGCGCAGCGTGGTGGACCACCGCATGATTTTTTCGGTGCTGGCCTTTATGCTGGTGTATGGCGGCACCATCATTGTGCTGAGCATGCTGCTGATGCTCAGCGATCTGGATCCAATCACCGCATTCTCTGCCGTGGTCGCCAGTGTGCACTGCACGGGCCCGGGACTCGGTAGCATTGGGCCCTCGTCCACCTATGCGGTGCTCAATGACTTCCAGGTCTGGGTCTGTACCCTGGGCATGCTGCTGGGGCGGCTGGAAATACTGAGTTTTCTGGCGCTGCTAACACCTTCTTTCTGGAGAAGGTGAGTACGTACTTGGTTGTGGCAAAGGTTGAGGGTTTACCCCTATTCGTTTCGCAAGTCCCTAAAATCTGGGTCACTACCGTCTCTTGAGGGTTTCATGGTTCCACATCTTATCACAGCTTTGACCGGCCCGATCAACGAGCTCGAGCAGCGCATCATCGACTCCATGCCAGCCATCGAGCGCTGGTTCCGCCTCGAGTGGATGGAGCACACGCCGCCGTTCTATTGCTCGGTGGACATCCGCAATGCGGGCTTCAAGCTGGCGCCGGTGGACACCAACCTGTTCCCCGGTGGCTGGAACAATCTGACCGACGAAATGCTGCCCTTGGCCGTGCAGGCAGCGATGGCCGCGATCGAGAAAATCTGTCCGGAAGCGCGCAATCTGTTGATCATTCCGGAAAATCAGCAGAAGAATCCGTCGTATCTGAGCAACATTCTGCAGTTGCAACGCATTTTCCGCATGGCGGGTCTGAATGTGCGCATCGGCTCGGTCAGTCCCGACATCAAGAAGCTCACCGAAATCAAGCTGCCGCATGGCGACACCATCACGCTGGAGCCGGCGCTGCGCACCAAGCGCCGCCTGGGGCTGAAGAATTTCGACCCCTGCACCATCTTGCTGAACAACGACCTGTCGGCCGGCGCCCCAGGCATTCTGGAAGAGCTGTACGAGCAGTTCCTGCTGCCGCCGCTGCATGCGGGCTGGAGCGTGCGCCGCAAGAGCCGCCATTTCCAGAGCTACGAAGAAGTCTCCAAGCGCTTCGGCAAGCTGCTGGGGATCGACCCCTGGCTGATCAATCCGGTGTTCAGCAAATGCGAGAACATCGACTTTGTCGAAGGCACGGGCCTGGACCAGCTGGCGGTGCAGGTGGATGCCACCATCACCAAGGTGCGCCGCAAGTACAAGGAATACGGAATCAAGGAAAAGCCGTTCGTCGTGGTCAAGGCCGACAACGGCACCTACGGCATGGGCGTGATGACCGTGCGCGACGCCAAGGAGCTGGAAGCCCTGAAGGACAAGCGCACCCGCAACAAGATGGGCGTCATCAAGGACGGCCAGCCGGTGCACGATGTGCTGGTGCAGGAAGGCGTGCTGACCTACGAGCGCATGAACAATGCCGTGGCCGAGCCGGTGGTCTACATGATGGACCGCTACGTGGTGGGCGGCTTCTACCGCATGCACCCGGAGCGCGGCATCGACGAGAACCTGAATGCCCCCGGTTCGGGCTTTGTGCCGCTGGCTTTCCCGCCGCAGAGCACCCAGCTGCCGCAGATCGGTGCCCGCGCCGGCGCCAGCGCGCCCAACCGCTTCTACATGTACGGCGTGATCGCCCGCCTGGCCATGCTGGCTGCCAGCTACGAGCTGGAAGCCACCAACCCGGACGCCGAAATCTACGACTGACCGTCGGGGAGCGTTGGCGTTGTTCGCTGATCGAACGGCGCCATGGGGTGGCTGGCAGACTGCCAGCACCTCGCGCACAATGGCGGCATTTCCACAGATAGGACCGGGCCCGTGGGGCCCGGTTTGCATTGGATGCAGCACACCTCATCCCGATCTTCATTGGCCGCGCTGACGCTGGGGGCCATTGGGGTGGTTTATGGCGACATCGGCACCAGCGTGCTGTATGCCGTCAAAGAAGTCTTCCGCAGCGGCCATGTGGCCTACACCCCGGCCAATGTCTACGGCGTGCTGTCGCTGCTGTTCTGGACCCTGACCGTCATCGTCTCCCTCAAGTACGTGGTGCTGGTGCTGCGCGCCGACAACCGCGGCGAAGGCGGTCTGGTGGCCATGCTGGCCCTGGCGTCCGAGGCGGTGCAGGACAAGCCGCGGCTGCATGCGGTGCTGATGGCCGTGGGCCTGTTTGGCGCCAGCCTGTTCTATGGCGACGGGGTGATCACCCCCGCAATCTCGGTGCTGTCGGCCGTGGAAGGCCTGGAGGTGGTGGCGCCCGGTCTGCACCCGGTGGTGATTCCGCTGACACTGGCGGTGCTGCTGGTGCTGTTCACGCTGCAAAAGCGAGGCACGGCCAGCATCGGCCGCTGGTTCGGCCCCATCACGCTGCTGTGGTTTGGCGTGCTGGCGGCGCTGGGCCTGGGCCAGATCGTGCACCACCCCGAAATTCTGAGTGCCCTGTGGCCCACGCATGCGCTGCAGTTTGTGCGGGCGCAGCCGGGCACGGCCTTCATCCTGCTGGGGGCCGTGGTGCTGTGCGTGACCGGGGCCGAGGCGCTGTATGCCGACCTGGGCCACTTCGGCAAGAAACCGATCCGGCTGGCCTGGTTCTCGGTGGTGATGCCGGCGCTGACGCTGAACTACCTGGGCCAGGGCGCGCTGCTGCTGGACCAGCCGGAGGCCGTGCGCAATCCCTTCTTCCTGATGGCGCCGTCCTGGGCCACCCTGCCGCTGGTGGTGCTGGCCACCCTGGCCACGGTGATCGCCTCGCAGGCGCTGATCTCCGGCGCCTTCAGCATCACCAAGCAGGTGATGCAGCTGGGCTACCTGCCGCGCATGACGGTGCTGCACACCAGCACCAAGGACACTGGCCAGATCTACATGCCGTTCGTGAACTGGTCGCTGTTCATTGCCATCGCCATGGCCGTGATCATGTTCCGCTCCAGCGACAACCTGGCCGCCGCCTATGGCCTGGCCGTGACGCTGGACATGCTGATCACCACCACGCTGACCTTCTTCGTCATCCGCTACCTGTGGCGCTACCCGCTGTGGCTGTGTGTCGCGGCGACCAGCTGCTTCTTTGTGGTGGATGTGCTGTTCTTCGCTTCCAATGCGCTCAAGCTGGCGGCCGGCGGCTGGTTCCCGCTGCTGATCGCCGGCTGCGTCTTCCTGCTGATGCGCACCTGGCGCCTGGGCCGCACCCTGCTGTCCGAACAGCACCGCGCGGAAGCCGTGGACCTGGGAAGCTTTCTGGAGAGTCTGCAGCAAGGCAACCCGTTGCAGCGGGTGGATGGCACGGCCGTTTTCATCACCAGCGAGGAAGGGCTGGTACCCCCGGCGCTGCTGCACAACCTGAAGCACAACAAGGTGCTGCACACGCAAAACCTGTTTGTGGTGCTGCGCCACCACGAGGTGCCGTGGATCGGCCTGGAGCAGCGTGCCCAGGTGCAGGCGCTGGGCGCCGGCTGCTGGCAGGTGGTGCTGCACTTCGGTTTCAAGAACGACCCCAATGTGCCCGAGGCGCTGCGCTCGGCCGAGCTGCCGGGCTGGAAGCTGGATCCCATGCGCACCAGCTATTTCCTGTCGCGGGAAGTGGTGGTGCCCCGCATGGGGGGGCGCATGGCGCTGTGGCGCGAGAAGCTGTTCGCCCAGATGCACGCCGGGGCCAGTGGCGTAGCGGGCTTCTTCCACCTGCCGGCCAATGCGGTGGTGGAGCTGGGGACCAAGGTCCACATCTGAGGCCGAAAAAAAGCTGTCACAGGTCGGTTCGCTGCCCATGCAATCTGCAAGCGCATGAGCAGCTATGGATTTTGATGAATCGGTGATCGCCGGCCGCACAGGTGTCAGCCTGGCGTCCCGGCGGGTGCCAGAATCTGCGGCCATGCGCTTCTTTCGTGATCTGAGCTTGTCTGCCTTCACGGCAGGTTTCGTGGCCGTGCTGGTGGGCTTCACCAGCTCTGTGGCGCTGGTGTTCCAGGCGGCCCAGGCCTTTGGCGCCACACCGGCGCAAATCACCTCGTGGATGTGGGCACTGGGCCTGGGCGTGGGTCTGTGCTGCCTGGTGCCTTCGCTGTGGCTGCGCAAGCCGGTGATGGTGGCCTGGTCCACGCCGGGAGCAGCGGTGCTGGCCTCGGCGGGCATGGCCGGCAGCTTCACCATGCCCGAGGCCGTGGGTGCATTCCTGGTGTGCGCCGTGCTGATCACCCTGTGCGGCGTGACCGGCTGGTTCGAAAAGCTGATGGACCGCATTCCCATGGAAATTGCCTCCGCCCTGCTGGCGGGGGTGCTGGCCCGGTTCGGCCTGCAGGCCTTTGGTGCTGCACAAACCGCCCTGGGCATGGTGCTGGCCATGTTGGCAGCCTATCTGCTGGGGCGGCGCCTGCTGCCCCGTTATGCCGTGGTGCTGACACTGCTGGTGGGCGTGGCCTGGGCGGCTGCCAGCGGCAAGATGGAATGGTCCCGCGTGCAGTGGGAGCTGGCGCTGCCGGTGTTCACCGCACCGCAATTCACCTGGCAGGCCTTTGTCAGCCTGGCGCTGCCGCTGTTTGTTGTCACCATGGCCTCGCAGAACATGCCGGGCGTGGCGGTGATCCGTGCCACGGGCTATGAGCTGCCGGTCTCGCGCCTGGTCAGCATGACCGGCATCGCCAGCCTGCTGCTGGCGCCGTTCGGTGGCTATGCACTGAATTTCTCGGCCATCACCGCGGCCATCTGCATGGGGCCGGAGGCGCACGAAGACAAGGACAAGCGCTACACCGCGGCCGTGGTCTGCGGCGCCATGTACATGGTCATCGGCATCTTTGGTGCCGTGGTCACCGGTCTGCTGATCGCCTTCCCGCAGGAGCTGGTGCTGGCCATCGCCGGGCTGGCACTGCTGGGCAGCATCGGCGGCGGGCTGGCCGGTGCGCTGCGGGACGAAACCCACCGTGAAGCGGCACTGATCACCTTTCTCGTCACCCTCAGCGGCGTGGTGATAGCCGGAGTGGGCTCGGCGTTTTGGGGGGTGGCTGCCGGCGTTGTGGCGCTGTTTGTGCAAAAGTATGGGCGTCGTGGCAGCTGAGGCTGCTGCTTTTTTCATCGCTGACCACAGGCCGGCCAGGCCCGCATACCCATGAAACTGCTGTTCATCGCCGATCCGCTGGAATCCTTCAACATCAAGAAGGACTCCACCTTCGTCATGATGCGTGAGGCCCAGTCCCGCGGCCATGTGATTTATGCCTGCGAGCCACAGCATGTCTCCTGGCAAACCGGCGGCAAAGTGCAGGCCATGGTGCGCCAGATCCGCCTGACCGGCGAAAAGCCTGGCTGGTTCACCGTGGAGCAGGAGTCCGTGGTGGTGCTGGCCGACTTTGACGGCATTGTGATGCGCAAGGATCCGCCCTTCGACAGTGAGTTCTTCTACGCCACCCACATGCTCAGCCAGGCCGAGCGGGAAGGCGCCAAGGTCTTCAACAAGCCCTCCGCACTGCGGGACCACCCGGAAAAGCTCTCCATCATGGAGTTCCCGCAGCTGCTGGGCCCCACGCTGGTGACCCGCGATCCGGCCCAGATCCGCGCCTTCCATGCCGAGCATGGCGACATCATCCTGAAGCCGCTGGATGGCATGGGTGGCATGGGCATCTTCCGTGTCGGCAAGGACGGCATGAACCTGGGCAGCATCATCGAGACGCTGAACCACCAGGGTGCTACCAGCGTGATGGTGCAGCGCTTCCTGCCCGCCATTGCCGATGGGGACAAGCGGGTGCTGATCATCGGTGGCAAGCCGGTGCCGTACTGCCTGGCCCGCATTCCCCAGGGCAACGAGGTGCGTGGCAACCTGGCGGCTGGCGGCAAGGGCGTGGCCCGTCCGCTGACCGCACGGGACCGCCAGATCGCCGACATCCTGGGGCCGGTGCTGGTGGAGCGGGGCCTGCTGCTGGTGGGCGTCGACGTGATCGGCGACAGTGTCACCGAGATCAATGTCACCAGCCCCACCTGCTTCCAGGAGATCGCCGACCAGATGGGCTGTGATGTCGCTGCGCTCTTTGTGGATGCGCTGGAAGCGGCCATTGCGCAAAAAAGCTGAGCCTTTTGCCAGCAGGGCGATCAAAGCCTGCTACAGTTCGCTCCCTTGCTTAGCAGCACTGCCTTGCAGTGCTGCTAAGTGGAGTCTTCAGCGAGACGCCGGAAAGCTTCAAATTTCGGTGTACAATGCAAGGCTTCGCTGCTGAGAGCTACCGGCTCCGGCGGTCAGGAAGATCAAAAAATTCTTTGGTCTGCACGATGGAAGTTGTGCTACAATACAAGGCTCCGCTGATCGCAGTGGACTGAATTCAAAACAGAAATTCTGGTTTGAATCGCATCATTAAAAATGTACAGCCGATAAGCGTGGGCGTTTGAAGGCGATTGCCAAATGTTCTTCGGAACTAAACAAACGCTCACAAAAACAGTAATGAGGAAAGAGAAATCTTTCTTGATTCCGTCAAGTGAGTGAGTAGTCGAAAGACTTTAAATTCAAGATCGAACTGTAGAGTTTGATCCTGGCTCAGATTGAACGCTGGCGGCATGCTTTACACATGCAAGTCGAACGGCAGCACGGACTTCGGTCTGGTGGCGAGTGGCGAACGGGTGAGTAATACATCGGAACGTGCCCAGTTGTGGGGGATAACTACTCGAAAGAGTAGCTAATACCGCATGAGAACTGAGGTTGAAAGCAGGGGATCGCAAGACCTTGCGCAACTGGAGCGGCCGATGGCAGATTAGGTAGTTGGTGGGATAAAAGCTTACCAAGCCGACGATCTGTAGCTGGTCTGAGAGGACGACCAGCCACACTGGGACTGAGACACGGCCCAGACTCCTACGGGAGGCAGCAGTGGGGAATTTTGGACAATGGGCGAAAGCCTGATCCAGCAATGCCGCGTGCAGGATGAAGGCCTTCGGGTTGTAAACTGCTTTTGTACGGAACGAAAAGCTTCGGGTTAATACCCTGGAGTCATGACGGTACCGTAAGAATAAGCACCGGCTAACTACGTGCCAGCAGCCGCGGTAATACGTAGGGTGCAAGCGTTAATCGGAATTACTGGGCGTAAAGCGTGCGCAGGCGGTCTTGTAAGACAGAGGTGAAATCCCCGGGCTCAACCTGGGAACTGCCTTTGTGACTGCAAGGCTGGAGTGCGGCAGAGGGGGATGGAATTCCGCGTGTAGCAGTGAAATGCGTAGATATGCGGAGGAACACCGATGGCGAAGGCAATCCCCTGGGCCTGCACTGAACGCTCATGCACGAAAGCGTGGGGAGCAAACAGGATTAGATACCCTGGTAGTCCACGCCCTAAACGATGTCAACTGGTTGTTGGGTCTTAACTGACTCAGTAACGAAGCTAACGCGTGAAGTTGACCGCCTGGGGAGTACGGCCGCAAGGTTGAAACTCAAAGGAATTGACGGGGACCCGCACAAGCGGTGGATGATGTGGTTTAATTCGATGCAACGCGAAAAACCTTACCCACCTTTGACATGTACGGAATCCTTTAGAGATAGAGGAGTGCTCGAAAGAGAGCCGTAACACAGGTGCTGCATGGCTGTCGTCAGCTCGTGTCGTGAGATGTTGGGTTAAGTCCCGCAACGAGCGCAACCCTTGCCATTAGTTGCTACGAAAGGGCACTCTAATGGGACTGCCGGTGACAAACCGGAGGAAGGTGGGGATGACGTCAAGTCCTCATGGCCCTTATAGGTGGGGCTACACACGTCATACAATGGCTGGTACAAAGGGTTGCCAACCCGCGAGGGGGAGCTAATCCCATAAAGCCAGTCGTAGTCCGGATCGCAGTCTGCAACTCGACTGCGTGAAGTCGGAATCGCTAGTAATCGTGGATCAGAATGTCACGGTGAATACGTTCCCGGGTCTTGTACACACCGCCCGTCACACCATGGGAGCGGGTCTCGCCAGAAGTAGGTAGCCTAACCGTAAGGAGGGCGCTTACCACGGCGGGGTTCGTGACTGGGGTGAAGTCGTAACAAGGTAGCCGTATCGGAAGGTGCGGCTGGATCACCTCCTTTCTGGAAACAAGCAATCAAGTTTGAACGTCCACACTTATCGGTTGTTGGAACAAGCCAGGTGGCTCGCTGAGTGAAGCGAGCTGCATGGAATGGGTCTGTAGCTCAGCTGATTAGAGCACTGTGTTGATAACGCAGGGGTCGTTGGTTCGAGCCCAACTAGACCCACCATTAGGTTCCGATGCCAGTGCAAGAGGATCCCGGGGGATTAGCTCAGCTGGGGAGAGCACCTGCTTTGCAAGCAGGGGGGGTCGTCGGTTCGATCCCGTCATCCTCCACCAATGAAAAATCATAGCGCCCAAAGGTGCTACAATCATTGGCTCGGCACATGAGAGTTCAATACAAAAGCAGTCTTGCAAAGACTGCTTTTGTATTGATCGATCCGATCAATAGGCTGTTCTTTAAAAATTCATAGAGTCGAAAATCAGCGTTGCTGGTGGAAAGCATGAAAAATGCACCGTGCCACCAGCAACGATTTTGATTGCGTCAACACGAATTCAAACTTTGAATTCAAGTAATGACGAATCATTCTCTAGGCGCAAATCGAAAGATTTGCACCGAAGAATCATTCACATTACGGCATAACGCGTAAGGTGAGAGACCTTACAAGTCTTTGAAAACCGAAATGGCGACCATCTCGCAAGAGAGGTCAAAGTTATAGGGTCAAGTGACTAAGAGCATGTGGTGGATGCCTTGGCGATTACAGGCGACGAAAGACGTGATAGCCTGCGATAAGCTTCGGGGAGCTGGCAAATAAGCTTTGATCCGGAGATTTCTGAATGGGGAAACCCACCTAGCAATAGGTATCGGCAGCTGAATACATAGGCTGTCGAAGCGAACCTGGAGAACTGAAACATCTAAGTACCCAGAGGAAAAGACATCAACCGAGATTCCGATAGTAGTGGCGAGCGAATTCGGAACAGCCTTCTAGTGATAGTCAGACGGTTAACAAAACGGAATGGAAAGTCCGGCCATAGTGGGTGATAGCCCCGTATGTGAAAACCGACTGGTGGTACTGAGCTAGAGAAAAGTAGGGCGGGGCACGAGAAACCCTGTCTGAATATGGGGGGGGACCATCCTCCAAGGCTAAATACTCGTAATCGACCGATAGTGAACCAGTACCGTGAGGGAAAGGCGAAAAAAGAACCCCGGGAGGGGAGTGAAATAGATCCTGAAACCGCATGCTTACAAAAAGTCGGAGCCTCGTAAGGGGTGACGGCGTACTTACTTTTGTATAATGGGTCAGCGACTTACATTCAGTGGCAAGCTTAACCGAGTAGGGGAGGCGTAGAGAAATCGAGTCCGAATAGGGCGTCCAGTCGCTGGGTGTAGACCCGAAACCAAGTGATCTATCCATGGCCAGGATGAAGGTGCCGTAACAGGTACTGGAGGTCCGAACCGACTGATGTTGCAAAATCAGCGGATGAGCTGTGGATAGGGGTGAAAGGCTAAACAAACTTGGAAATAGCTGGTTCTCTCCGAAAACTATTTAGGTAGTGCCTCAAGTATTACCTGCGGGGGTAGAGCACTGTTTAGGCTAGGGGGTCATGGCGACTTACCAAACCTATGCAAACTCCGAATACCGCAGAGTACAGCTTGGGAGACAGAGCACCGGGTGCTAACGTCCGGACTCAAGAGGGAAACAACCCAGACCGCCAGCTAAGGTCCCTAAAATTGGCTAAGTGGGAAACGAAGTGGGAAGGCTAAAACAGTCAGGATGTTGGCTTAGAAGCAGCCATCATTTAAAGAAAGCGTAATAGCTCACTGATCGAGTCGTCCTGCGCGGAAGATGTAACGGGGCTAAGCCAGTTACCGAAGCTGCGGATGTGCAATTTATTGCACGTGGTAGGAGAGCGTTCTGTAAGCCTGTGAAGGTGCCTGGTAACGGGTGCTGGAGGTATCAGAAGTGCGAATGCTGACATGAGTAGCGTTAAAGCGGGTGAAAAGCCCGCTCGCCGTAAGCGCAAGGTTTCCTACGCAACGTTCATCGGCGTAGGGTGAGTCGGCCCCTAAGGCGAGGCAGAGATGCGTAGCTGATGGGAAACAGGTCAATATTCCTGTACCGATCAATAGTGCGATGTGGGGACGGAGAAGGTTAGCTCAGCCAACTGTTGGATATGTTGGTTCAAGCCTGTAGTCGTGGTCCTTAGGCAAATCCGGGGATCTTAGATGAGGGGTGATAACGAGTGTGCTTGCACACGAAGTGAGTGATACCCTGCTTCCAGGAAAAAGCCACTAAGCTTCAGCTATTGACGACCGTACCGCAAACCGACACTGGTGCGCGAGATGAGTATTCTAAGGCGCTTGAGAGAACTCAGGAGAAGGAACTCGGCAAATTGATACCGTAACTTCGGGAGAAGGTATGCCTCTAGTAAGTGAAGTTGTACAAATGGAGCTAAACGGGGTTGCAAAAATCGGTGGCTGCGACTGTTTAATAAAAACACAGCACTCTGCAAACACGAAAGTGGACGTATAGGGTGTGACGCCTGCCCGGTGCTGGAAGATTAAATGATGGGGTGCAAGCTCTTGATTGAAGTCCCAGTAAACGGCGGCCGTAACTATAACGGTCCTAAGGTAGCGAAATTCCTTGTCGGGTAAGTTCCGACCTGCACGAATGGCGTAACGATGGCCACACTGTCTCCTCCTGAGACTCAGCGAAGTTGAAATGTTTGTGATGATGCAATCTCCCCGCGGAAAGACGGAAAGACCCCATGAACCTTTACTGTAGCTTTTTTGGACTTTGAACGGATCTGTGTAGGATAGGTGGGAGGCTTTGAAGTGTGGTCGCTAGATCACATGGAGCCAACGTTGAAATACCACCCTGGTGCGTTTGAGGTTCTAACCTAGGTCCATTATCTGGATCGGGGACAGTGCATGGTAGGCAGTTTGACTGGGGCGGTCTCCTCCCAAAGCGTAACGGAGGAGTTCGAAGGTACGCTAGTTACGGTCGGACATCGTGACGATAGTGCAATGGCATAAGCGTGCTTAACTGCGAGACTGACAAGTCGAGCAGATGCGAAAGCAGGACATAGTGATCCGGTGGTTCTGTATGGAAGGGCCATCGCTCAACGGATAAAAGGTACTCTGGGGATAACAGGCTGATACCGCCCAAGAGTTCATATCGACGGCGGTGTTTGGCACCTCGATGTCGGCTCATCTCATCCTGGGGCTGTAGTCGGTCCCAAGGGTATGGCTGTTCGCCATTTAAAGAGGTACGTGAGCTGGGTTAAAAAACGTCGTGAGACAGTTTGGTCCCTATCTTCCGTGGGCGTTGCAGATTTGAGGAAGCCTGCTCCTAGTACGAGAGGACCGGAGTGGACACACCTCTGGTGTATCGGTTGTCACGCCAGTGGCATTGCCGAGTAGCTACGTGTGGAAGAGATAACCGCTGAAAGCATCTAAGCGGGAAACTCGTTTCAAGATGAGATCTGCCGGGGCCTTGAGCCCCCTGAAGGGTCGTTGTAGACCACGACGTTGATAGGCTGGGTGTGGAAGCGCAGTAATGCGTTAAGCTAACCAGTACTAATTGCCCGAGCGGCTTGACCCTATAACTTTGACTGCCAGTAGGTAGTACAAGACTGTTATGCCAAAGTAGGCGCAATCGAAATACAAGCTGATTTACAGACTCTATGAATTGACTGGGTAGTGCACAGCACTGCCTGGTGACAAGTTATGCCTGATGACCATAGCGATTTGGTACCACTCCTTCCCATCCCGAACAGGACAGTGAAACGAATTTGCGCCGATGATAGTGCGGGTTCCCGTGTGAAAGTAGGTCATCGTCAGGCTCTTACAGCAAGAGCGCCCAGTCGAGCGACTGGGCGCTTTCTTTTCCCTTTGAGTGCATCGAAGAGAAAAGAAAGCGTTAAAAGCGCAAAAGCACGATGAAAGTTGTGCTACAATACAAGGCTTCGCTGATCACAGCGGACTGAATTCAAAGCAGAGATTCTGGTTTGAATCGCATCATTAAAAATGTACAGCCGATAAGCGTGGGCGTTTGAAGGCGATTGCCAAATGTTCTTCGGAACTAAACAAACGCTCACAAAAACAGTAATGAGGAAAGAGAAATCTTTCTTGATTCCGTCAAGTGAGTGAGTAGTCGAAAGACTTTAAATTCAAGATCGAACTGTAGAGTTTGATCCTGGCTCAGATTGAACGCTGGCGGCATGCTTTACACATGCAAGTCGAACGGCAGCACGGACTTCGGTCTGGTGGCGAGTGGCGAACGGGTGAGTAATATACATCGGAACGTGCCCAGTTGTGGGGGATAACTACTCGAAAGAGTAGCTAATACCGCATGAGAACTGAGGTTGAAAGCAGGGGATCGCAAGACCTTGCGCAACTGGAGCGGCCGATGGCAGATTAGGTAGTTGGTGGGATAAAAGCTTACCAAGCCGACGATCTGTAGCTGGTCTGAGAGGACGACCAGCCACACTGGGACTGAGACACGGCCCAGACTCCTACGGGAGGCAGCAGTGGGGAATTTTGGACAATGGGCGAAAGCCTGATCCAGCAATGCCGCGTGCAGGATGAAGGCCTTCGGGTTGTAAACTGCTTTTGTACGGAACGAAAAGCTTCGGGTTAATACCCTGGAGTCATGACGGTACCGTAAGAATAAGCACCGGCTAACTACGTGCCAGCAGCCGCGGTAATACGTAGGGTGCAAGCGTTAATCGGAATTACTGGGCGTAAAGCGTGCGCAGGCGGTCTTGTAAGACAGAGGTGAAATCCCCCGGGCTCAACCTGGGAACTGCCTTTGTGACTGCAAGGCTGGAGTGCGGCAGAGGGGGATGGAATTCCGCGTGTAGCAGTGAAATGCGTAGATATGCGGAGGAACACCGATGGCGAAGGCAATCCCCTGGGCCTGCACTGACGCTCATGCACGAAAGCGTGGGGAGCAAACAGGATTAGATACCCTGGTAGTCCACGCCCTAAACGATGTCAACTGGTTGTTGGGTCTTAACTGACTCAGTAACGAAGCTAACGCGTGAAGTTGACCGCCTGGGGAGTACGGCCGCAAGGTTGAAACTCAAAGGAATTGACGGGGACCCGCACAAGCGGTGGATGATGTGGTTTAATTCGATGCAACGCGAAAAACCTTACCCACCTTTGACATGTACGGAATCCTTTAGAGATAGAGGAGTGCTCGAAAGAGAGCCGTAACACAGGTGCTGCATGGCTGTCGTCAGCTCGTGTCGTGAGATGTTGGGTTAAGTCCCGCAACGAGCGCAACCCTTGCCATTAGTTGCTACGAAAGGGCACTCTAATGGGACTGCCGGTGACAAACCGGAGGAAGGTGGGGATGACGTCAAGTCCTCATGGCCCTTATAGGTGGGGCTACACACGTCATACAATGGCTGGTACAAAGGGTTGCCAACCCGCGAGGGGGAGCTAATCCCATAAAGCCAGTCGTAGTCCGGATCGCAGTCTGCAACTCGACTGCGTGAAGTCGGAATCGCTAGTAATCGTGGATCAGAATGTCACGGTGAATACGTTCCCGGGTCTTGTACACACCGCCCGTCACACCATGGGAGCGGGTCTCGCCAGAAGTAGGTAGCCTAACCGTAAGGAGGGCGCTTACCACGGCGGGGTTCGTGACTGGGGTGAAGTCGTAACAAGGTAGCCGTATCGGAAGGTGCGGCTGGATCACCTCCTTTCTGGAAACAAGCAATCAAGTTTGAACGTCCACACTTATCGGTTGTTGGAACAAGCCAGGTGGCTCGCTGAGTGAAGCGAGCTGCATGGAATGGGTCTGTAGCTCAGCTGGTTAGAGCACTGTGTTGATAACGCAGGGGTCGTTGGTTCGAGCCCAACTAGACCCACCATTAGGTTCCGATGCCAGTGCAAGAGGATCCCGGGGGATTAGCTCAGCTGGGAGAGCACCTGCTTTGCAAGCAGGGGGTCGTCGGTTCGATCCCGTCATCCTCCACCAATGAAAAATCATAGCGCCCAAAGGTGCTACAATCATTGGCTCGGCACATGAGAGTTCAATACAAAAGCAGTCTTGCAAAGACTGCTTTTTGTATTGATCGATCCGATCAATAGGCTGTTCTTTAAAAATTCATAGAGTCGAAAATCAGCGTTGCTGGTGGAAAGCATGAAAAATGCACCGTGCCACCAGCAACGATTTTGATTGCGTCAACACGAATTCAAACTTTGAATTCAAGTAATGACGAATCATTCTCTAGGCGCAAATCGAAAGATTTGCACCGAAGAATCATTCACATTACGGCATAACGCGTAAGGTGAGAGACCTTACAAGTCTTTGAAAACCGAAATGGCGACCATCTCGCAAGAGAGGTCAAAGTTATAGGGTCAAGTGACTAAGAGCATGTGGTGGATGCCTTGGCGATTACAGGCGACGAAAGACGTGATAGCCTGCGATAAGCTTCGGGGAGCTGGCAAATAAGCTTTGATCCGGAGATTTCTGAATGGGGAAACCCACCTAGCAATAGGTATCGGCAGCTGAATACATAGGCTGTCGAAGCGAACCTGGAGAACTGAAACATCTAAGTACCCAGAGGAAAAGACATCAACCGAGATTCCGATAGTAGTGGCGAGCGAATTCGGAACAGCCTTCTAGTGATAGTCAGACGGTTAACAAAACGGAATGGAAAGTCCGGCCATAGTGGGTGATAGCCCCGTATGTGAAAACCGACTGGTGGTACTGAGCTAGAGAAAAGTAGGGCGGGGCACGAGAAACCCTGTCTGAATATGGGGGACCATCCTCCAAGGCTAAATACTCGTAATCGACCGATAGTGAACCAGTACCGTGAGGGAAAGGCGAAAAGAACCCCGGGAGGGGAGTGAAATAGATCCTGAAACCGCATGCTTACAAAAAGTCGGAGCCTCGTAAGGGGTGACGGCGTACCTTTTGTATAATGGGTCAGCGACTTACATTCAGTGGCAAGCTTAACCGAGTAGGGGAGGCGTAGAGAAATCGAGTCCGAATAGGGCGTCCAGTCGCTGGGTGTAGACCCGAAACCAAGTGATCTATCCATGGCCAGGATGAAGGTGCCGTAACAGGTACTGGAGGTCCGAACCGACTGATGTTGCAAAATCAGCGGATGAGCTGTGGATAGGGGTGAAAGGCTAAACAAACTTGGAAATAGCTGGTTCTCTCCGAAAACTATTTAGGTAGTGCCTCAAGTATTACCTGCGGGGGTAGAGCACTGTTTAGGCTAGGGGTCATGGCGACTTACCAAACCTATGCAAACTCCGAATACCGCAGAGTACAGCTTGGGAGACAGAGCACCGGGTGCTAACGTCCGGACTCAAGAGGGAAACAACCCAGACCGCCAGCTAAGGTCCCTAAAATTGGCTAAGTGGGAAACGAAGTGGGAAGGCTAAAACAGTCAGGATGTTGGCTTAGAAGCAGCCATCATTTAAAGAAAGCGTAATAGCTCACTGATCGAGTCGTCCTGCGCGGAAGATGTAACGGGGCTAAGCCAGTTACCGAAGCTGCGGATGTGCAATTTATTGCACGTGGTAGGAGAGCGTTCTGTAAGCCTGTGAAGGTGCCTGGTAACGGGTGCTGGAGGTATCAGAAGTGCGAATGCTGACATGAGTAGCGTTAAAGCGGGTGAAAAGCCCGCTCGCCGTAAGCGCAAGGTTTCCTACGCAACGTTCATCGGCGTAGGGTGAGTCGGCCCCTAAGGCGAGGCAGAGATGCGTAGCTGATGGGAAACAGGTCAATATTCCTGTACCGATCAATAGTGCGATGTGGGGACGGAGAAGGTTAGCTCAGCCAACTGTTGGATATGTTGGTTCAAGCCTGTAGTCGTGGTCCTTAGGCAAATCCGGGGATCTTAGATGAGGGGTGATAACGAGTGTGCTTGCACACGAAGTGAGTGATACCCTGCTTCCAGGAAAAGCCACTAAGCTTCAGCTATTGACGACCGTACCGCAAACCGACACTGGTGCGCGAGATGAGTATTCTAAGGCGCTTGAGAGAACTCAGGAGAAGGAACTCGGCAAATTGATACCGTAACTTCGGGAGAAGGTATGCCCCTAGTAAGTGAAGTTGTACAAATGGAGCTAAACGGGGTTGCAAAAATCGGTGGCTGCGACTGTTTAATAAAAACACAGCACTCTGCAAACACGAAAGTGGACGTATAGGGTGTGACGCCTGCCCGGTGCTGGAAGATTAAATGATGGGGTGCAAGCTCTTGATTGAAGTCCCAGTAAACGGCGGCCGTAACTATAACGGTCCTAAGGTAGCGAAATTCCTTGTCGGGTAAGTTCCGACCTGCACGAATGGCGTAACGATGGCCACACTGTCTCCTCCTGAGACTCAGCGAAGTTGAAATGTTTGTGATGATGCAATCTCCCCGCGGAAAGACGGAAAGACCCCATGAACCTTTACTGTAGCTTTGTATTGGACTTTGAACGGATCTGTGTAGGATAGGTGGGAGGCTTTGAAGTGTGGTCGCTAGATCACATGGAGCCAACGTTGAAATACCACCCTGGTGCGTTTGAGGTTCTAACCTAGGTCCATTATCTGGATCGGGGACAGTGCATGGTAGGCAGTTTGACTGGGGCGGTCTCCTCCCAAAGCGTAACGGAGGAGTTCGAAGGTACGCTAGTTACGGTCGGACATCGTGACGATAGTGCAATGGCATAAGCGTGCTTAACTGCGAGACTGACAAGTCGAGCAGATGCGAAAGCAGGACATAGTGATCCGGTGGTTCTGTATGGAAGGGCCATCGCTCAACGGATAAAAGGTACTCTGGGATAATAACAGGCTGATACCGCCCAAGAGTTCATATCGACGGCGGTGTTTGGCACCTCGATGTCGGCTCATCTCATCCTGGGGCTGTAGTCGGTCCCAAGGGTATGGCTGTTCGCCATTTAAAGAGGTACGTGAGCTGGGTTTAAAACGTCGTGAGACAGTTTGGTCCCTATCTTCCGTGGGCGTTGCAGATTTGAGGAAGCCTGCTCCTAGTACGAGAGGACCGGAGTGGACACACCTCTGGTGTATCGGTTGTCACGCCAGTGGCATTGCCGAGTAGCTACGTGTGGAAGAGATAACCGCTGAAAGCATCTAAGCGGGAAACTCGTTTCAAGATGAGATCTGCCGGGGCCTTGAGCCCCTGAAGGGTCGTTGTAGACCACGACGTTGATAGGCTGGGTGTGGAAGCGCAGTAATGCGTTAAGCTAACCAGTACTAATTGCCCGAGCGGCTTGACCCTATAACTTTGACTGCCAGTAGGTAGTACAAGACTGTTATGCCAAAGTAGGCGCAATCGAAATACAAGCTGATTTACAGACTCTATGAATTGACTGGGTAGTGCACAGCACTGCCTGGTGACAAGTTATGCCTGATGACCATAGCGATTTGGTACCACTCCTTCCCATCCCGAACAGGACAGTGAAACGAATTTGCGCCGATGATAGTGCGGGTTCCCGTGTGAAAGTAGGTCATCGTCAGGCTCTTACAGCAAGAGCGCCCAGTCGAGCGACTGGGCGCTTTCTTTTCCCTTTGAGTGCATCGAAGAGAAAAGAAAGCGTTAAAAGCGCAAAAGCACGATGAAAGTTGTGCTACAATACAAGGCTTCGCTGATCACAGCGGACTGAATTCAAAGCAGAGATTCTGGTTTGAATCGCATCATTAAAAATGTACAGCCGATAAGCGTGGGCGTTTGAAGGCGATTGCCAAATGTTCTTCGGAACTAAACAAACGCTCACAAAAACAGTAATGAGGAAAGAGAAATCTTTCTTGATTCCGTCAAGTGAGTGAGTAGTCGAAAGACTTTAAATTCAAGATCGAACTGTAGAGTTTGATCCTGGCTCAGATTGAACGCTGGCGGCATGCTTTACACATGCAAGTCGAACGGCAGCACGGACTTCGGTCTGGTGGCGAGTGGCGAACGGGTGAGTAATACATCGGAACGTGCCCAGTTGTGGGGGATAACTACTCGAAAGAGTAGCTAATACCGCATGAGAACTGAGGTTGAAAGCAGGGGATCGCAAGACCTTGCGCAACTGGAGCGGCCGATGGCAGATTAGGTAGTTGGTGGGATAAAAGCTTACCAAGCCGACGATCTGTAGCTGGTCTGAGAGGACGACCAGCCACACTGGGACTGAGACACGGCCCAGACTCCTACGGGAGGCAGCAGTGGGGAATTTTGGACAATGGGCGAAAGCCTGATCCAGCAATGCCGCGTGCAGGATGAAGGCCTTCGGGTTGTAAACTGCTTTTGTACGGAACGAAAAGCTTCGGGTTAATACCCTGGAGTCATGACGGTACCGTAAGAATAAGCACCGGCTAACTACGTGCCAGCAGCCGCGGTAATACGTAGGGTGCAAGCGTTAATCGGAATTACTGGGCGTAAAGCGTGCGCAGGCGGTCTTGTAAGACAGAGGTGAAATCCCCGGGCTCAACCTGGGAACTGCCTTTGTGACTGCAAGGCTGGAGTGCGGCAGAGGGGGATGGAATTCCGCGTGTAGCAGTGAAATGCGTAGATATGCGGAGGAACACCGATGGCGAAGGCAATCCCCTGGGCCTGCACTGACGCTCATGCACGAAAGCGTGGGGAGCAAACAGGATTAGATACCCTGGTAGTCCACGCCCTAAACGATGTCAACTGGTTGTTGGGTCTTAACTGACTCAGTAACGAAGCTAACGCGTGAAGTTGACCGCCTGGGGAGTACGGCCGCAAGGTTGAAACTCAAAGGAATTGACGGGGACCCGCACAAGCGGTGGATGATGTGGTTTAATTCGATGCAACGCGAAAAACCTTACCCACCTTTGACATGTACGGAATCCTTTAGAGATAGAGGAGTGCTCGAAAGAGAGCCGTAACACAGGTGCTGCATGGCTGTCGTCAGCTCGTGTCGTGAGATGTTGGGTTAAGTCCCGCAACGAGCGCAACCCTTGCCATTAGTTGCTACGAAAGGGCACTCTAATGGGACTGCCGGTGACAAACCGGAGGAAGGTGGGGATGACGTCAAGTCCTCATGGCCCTTATAGGTGGGGCTACACACGTCATACAATGGCTGGTACAAAGGGTTGCCAACCCGCGAGGGGAGCTAATCCCATAAAGCCAGTCGTAGTCCGGATCGCAGTCTGCAACTCGACTGCGTGAAGTCGGAATCGCTAGTAATCGTGGATCAGAATGTCACGGTGAATACGTTCCCGGGTCTTGTACACACCGCCCGTCACACCATGGGAGCGGGTCTCGCCAGAAGTAGGTAGCCTAACCGTAAGGAGGGCGCTTACCACGGCGGGGTTCGTGACTGGGGTGAAGTCGTAACAAGGTAGCCGTATCGGAAGGTGCGGCTGGATCACCTCCTTTCTGGAAACAAGCAATCAAGTTTGAACGTCCACACTTATCGGTTGTTGGAACAAGCCAGGTGGCTCGCTGAGTGAAGCGAGCTGCATGGAATGGGTCTGTAGCTCAGCTGGTTAGAGCACTGTGTTGATAACGCAGGGGTCGTTGGTTCGAGCCCAACTAGACCCACCATTAGGTTCCGATGCCAGTGCAAGAGGATCCCGGGGGATTAGCTCAGCTGGGAGAGCACCTGCTTTGCAAGCAGGGGGTCGTCGGTTCGATCCCGTCATCCTCCACCAATGAAAAATCATAGCGCCCAAAGGTGCTACAATCATTGGCTCGGCACATGAGAGTTCAATACAAAAGCAGTCTTGCAAAGACTGCTTTTGTATTGATCGATCCGATCAATAGGCTGTTCTTTAAAAATTCATAGAGTCGAAAATCAGCGTTGCTGGTGGAAAGCATGAAAAATGCACCGTGCCACCAGCAACGATTTTGATTGCGTCAACACGAATTCAAACTTTGAATTCAAGTAATGACGAATCATTCTCTAGGCGCAAATCGAAAGATTTGCACCGAAGAATCATTCACATTACGGCATAACGCGTAAGGTGAGAGACCTTACAAGTCTTTGAAAACCGAAATGGCGACCATCTCGCAAGAGAGGTCAAAGTTATAGGGTCAAGTGACTAAGAGCATGTGGTGGATGCCTTGGCGATTACAGGCGACGAAAGACGTGATAGCCTGCGATAAGCTTCGGGGAGCTGGCAAATAAGCTTTGATCCGGAGATTTCTGAATGGGGAAACCCACCTAGCAATAGGTATCGGCAGCTGAATACATAGGCTGTCGAAGCGAACCTGGAGAACTGAAACATCTAAGTACCCAGAGGAAAAGACATCAACCGAGATTCCGATAGTAGTGGCGAGCGAATTCGGAACAGCCTTCTAGTGATAGTCAGACGGTTAACAAAACGGAATGGAAAGTCCGGCCATAGTGGGTGATAGCCCCGTATGTGAAAACCGACTGGTGGTACTGAGCTAGAGAAAAGTAGGGCGGGGCACGAGAAACCCTGTCTGAATATGGGGGACCATCCTCCAAGGCTAAATACTCGTAATCGACCGATAGTGAACCAGTACCGTGAGGGAAAGGCGAAAAAGAACCCGGGAGGGGAGTGAAATAGATCCTGAAACCGCATGCTTACAAAAAGTCGGAGCCTCGTAAGGGGTGACGGCGTACCTTTTGTATAATGGGTCAGCGACTTACATTCAGTGGCAAGCTTAACCGAGTAGGGGAGGCGTAGAGAAATCGAGTCCGAATAGGGCGTCCAGTCGCTGGGTGTAGACCCGAAACCAAGTGATCTATCCATGGCCAGGATGAAGGTGCCGTAACAGGTACTGGAGGTCCGAACCGACTGATGTTGCAAAATCAGCGGATGAGCTGTGGATAGGGGTGAAAGGCTAAACAACAAACTTGGAAATAGCTGGTTCTCTCCGAAAACTATTTAGGTAGTGCCTCAAGTATTACCTGCGGGGGTAGAGCACTGTTTAGGCTAGGGGGTCATGGCGACTTACCAAACCTATGCAAACTCCGAATACCGCAGAGTACAGCTTGGGAGACAGAGCACCGGGTGCTAACGTCCGGACTCAAGAGGGAAACAACCCAGACCGCCAGCTAAGGTCCCTAAAATTGGCTAAGTGGGAAACGAAGTGGGAAGGCTAAAACAGTCAGGATGTTGGCTTAGAAGCAGCCATCATTTAAAGAAAGCGTAATAGCTCACTGATCGAGTCGTCCTGCGCGGAAGATGTAACGGGGCTAAGCCAGTTACCGAAGCTGCGGATGTGCAATTTATTGCACGTGGTAGGAGAGCGTTCTGTAAGCCTGTGAAGGTGCCTGGTAACGGGTGCTGGAGGTATCAGAAGTGCGAATGCTGACATGAGTAGCGTTAAAGCGGGTGAAAAGCCCGCTCGCCGTAAGCGCAAGGTTTCCTACGCAACGTTCATCGGCGTAGGGTGAGTCGGCCCCTAAGGCGAGGCAGAGATGCGTAGCTGATGGGAAACAGGTCAATATTCCTGTACCGATCAATAGTGCGATGTGGGGACGGAGAAGGTTAGCTCAGCCAACTGTTGGATATGTTGGTTCAAGCCTGTAGTCGTGGTCCTTAGGCAAATCCGGGGATCTTAGATGAGGGGTGATAACGAGTGTGCTTGCACACGAAGTGAGTGATACCCTGCTTCCAGGAAAAGCCACTAAGCTTCAGCTATTGACGACCGTACCGCAAACCGACACTGGTGCGCGAGATGAGTATTCTAAGGCGCTTGAGAGAACTCAGGAGAAGGAACTCGGCAAATTGATACCGTAACTTCGGGAGAAGGTATGCCCCTAGTAAGTGAAGTTGTACAAATGGAGCTAAACGGGGTTGCAAAAATCGGTGGCTGCGACTGTTTAATAAAAACACAGCACTCTGCAAACACGAAAGTGGACGTATAGGGTGTGACGCCTGCCCGGTGCTGGAAGATTAAATGATGGGGTGCAAGCTCTTGATTGAAGTCCCAGTAAACGGCGGCCGTAACTATAACGGTCCTAAGGTAGCGAAATTCCTTGTCGGGTAAGTTCCGACCTGCACGAATGGCGTAACGATGGCCACACTGTCTCCTCCTGAGACTCAGCGAAGTTGAAATGTTTGTGATGATGCAATCTCCCCGCGGAAAGACGGAAAGACCCCATGAACCTTTACTGTAGCTTTGTATTGGACTTTGAACGGATCTGTGTAGGATAGGTGGGAGGCTTTGAAGTGTGGTCGCTAGATCACATGGAGCCAACGTTGAAATACCACCCTGGTGCGTTTGAGGTTCTAACCTAGGTCCATTATCTGGATCGGGGACAGTGCATGGTAGGCAGTTTGACTGGGGCGGTCTCCTCCCAAAGCGTAACGGAGGAGTTCGAAGGTACGCTAGTTACGGTCGCATCGTGACGATAGTGCAATGGCATAAGCGTGCTTAACTGCGAGACTGACAAGTCGAGCAGATGCGAAAGCAGGACATAGTGATCCGGTGGTTCTGTATGGAAGGGCCATCGCTCAACGGATAAAAGGTACTCTGGGGATAACAGGCTGATACCGCCCAAGAGTTCATATCGACGGCGGTGTTTGGCACCTCGATGTCGGCTCATCTCATCCTGGGGCTGTAGTCGGTCCCAAGGGTATGGCTGTTCGCCATTTAAAGAGGTACGTGAGCTGGGTTTAAAACGTCGTGAGACAGTTTGGTCCCTATCTTCCGTGGGCGTTGCAGATTTGAGGAAGCCTGCTCCTAGTACGAGAGGACCGGAGTGGACACACCTCTGGTGTATCGGTTGTCACGCCAGTGGCATTGCCGAGTAGCTACGTGTGGAAGAGATAACCGCTGAAAGCATCTAAGCGGGAAACTCGTTTCAAGATGAGATCTGCCGGGGCCTTGAGCCCCCTGAAGGGTCGTTGTAGACCACGACGTTGATAGGCTGGGTGTGGAAGCGCAGTAATGCGTTAAGCTAACCAGTACTAATTGCCCGAGCGGCTTGACCCTATAACTTTGACTGCCAATAGGTAGTACAAGACTGTTATGCCAAAGTAGGCGCAATCGAAATACAAGCTGATTTACAGACTCTATGAATTGACTGGGTAGTGCATAGCACTGCCTAGTGACAAGTTATGCCTGATGACCATAGCGATTTGGTACCACTCCTTCCCATCCCGAACAGGACAGTGAAACGAATTTGCGCCGATGATAGTGCGGGTTCCCGTGTGAAAGTAGGTCATCGTCAGGCTCTTACAGCGCAACACCCCCAGCTCTCGCAAGAGGCTGGGGGTTTTGTTTTTAGCGGTGCAGAAATGCATGTGGCCCAGCCAAGGCCTCTCCATTATTCAATCCACCGTCTTTTATCTGCAGACAGACAACCCCATAAAAAAGAGCACGCTGCGCGTGCTCTTTTTTATTGATGGGGCAGAGGAATGGCTGGAGGCTCCGATGGAGAGTGCAGTGGCCACCTCTTGGGCAACGTGGGTGGCCGCAGGCATCCTGGCCAGTCCCTGGGCACAGGTCCCCAGGACGGAACGCGGCGACTTTCTGCTCAGTTGCGCGGTGCCGTGGCCGTGGTCGTGGTCGTGGTCGTGGTCGTGGTCGCCGGGGCTCTCCCCGGGAACTGCCCGGCGGCGCAACGCGGGCATAGGCAGGACTGGCGGCGCTGGGCTTCGGGAATGGCGGCCAGCGCGTCGGGAGCGATATCGGCGCCCATGCACCAGCAGCTTTCCGGGGCCAGGCCGGCGGTGATGGCGCACTGGTTGCTCTGGCCGCACAGGGGGCAGCGCAGCGGGTCCACGCTGGTGGAAGCGACAGGGGAAGGTGCAGAGAACGCCATGCTGTGCAGTGTAGGGCGGCCAGCCACGGACAGGGTGCGCAGGGGTATGGCGTGTGCGGGTAGCCAGCACCTCCGCAGTACCTGAGGCCCGCCCAAGCAGATTCTTGCGTCACCGCTCGCTGCCGGAGTGATGTGCTGGCATGGCGTTGCAGCTTGCCCCTTTCAGCCGCCGTGGGGCGGTACCCGGAAATTCTCGGTGATGCGCTTTTCGGCACGCCGCAGTGCATCCAGGGCATGGACCGCTGCAGTGCGGGCGCAGACCACCATGTGGCGGTAGACCTGGGGTGGGTTCGCAACCGGCTCCGGGAGGGTAGGACAGACTGCTGCGGTGGGCGAAGGTTCGTGGGGCATGGACGCGATGTTCCATTCCGCACTACCATCCGTAAAGTTGAATTCCATGAAGCATTGCTGCAGAAATTCTGATGCGTAACCTCAACCTCGACCAGTTGCAGACCCTGATCGCCATTGCCGATCTGGGCACTTTCGCCGCCGCCGCACAGGCACTGCATCTGGCGCCGCCGACGGTGAGCCTGCACATCAAGGAGCTGGAGTCCCGGCTGGATGCCGTGCTGTTGCTGCGCGGGCGCCGGCAGGCCGAGCTGACGCCGGCTGGTGCGGCGCTGGTGGAGCAAGGCCGCAAGCTGTTGGCGGCGAGTGACGATCTGATTGACCTGGTGCAACGCCGTGCCAGCGGGCGCGAAGGGTTGGTGCGTGTGGGCGTGTCGGCCGGCGTCAGCACCCGGCTGCTGCCCTTGATGCTGGAAGCCCTGGGCCAGCGCAGCCCGGGCGTGGAAGTGCGGCTGGAGGCCGTGGGTTCCACCGATGCCATGCAGCGCCTGCAGGCCGGGACATTGGATATCGCCGTGGTAGCCAGCCCCCAGCCGGCGGCGGCCGACATTGTGCTCACACCCTGGCGCACCGATCCCATGGTGGCTTTGCTGCCTTCAGCCTGGAATGCACCGGCGCAGATCACGCCGGATTGGCTGGCCGAGCGCCGCTGGGCCTCGTTTGCGCCTGCCACCCAGATGCACGGGCTGATTTCCGCCTGGTTTGGCCAGGCCGGCCACCATCCGCGTCCGTTTCTGACGCTGACCTACCCCGGTGCCCTCAAGAGCCTGGCCGCTGCCAGCCAGAGTGCGGCCCTGCTGCCGCTGGAAGAGGTGGAGGACCAGCGCCATGCGCCGGGTGTGGACATTCGCCCGCTGCACCCGCCGCTGCTGAGGCCCATGGCGGTGGCCCACCGTCGGCTGCCCGTGCCCAACCCGGCGGTGGAGGCGGTGCTGCAGGTACTGGCGGCATTTGCCAGCTGAAGCGGGCTCTTCTCTATAGCCGCTGGTGCCAAGCGTGCCCGTCGTGTGCGCCGGTGCGATGCGCACCCGCCGTCATGGCTGTTTCGCGGCGGGCCGGTTTGCGCCTGGGGCCCCGTCTTTCCACTGCGCGCGCAGTGCGGCGCAATGGTCTTCGGCGGGGATGGCCGGGGTGTGAACCAGCCAGTCGCGGTCGCTGACCCGCGTGGGCTCGGCGCCTTGGGCCTGGGCCACGGCCACACCGGTGGTGATGTGGGCCGGCAACCAGGTGGGGATCCCCACCTCCCGCAGCACATGGCCGCGCCCGGCCACGATCAGCACGGTCTTGCCGGGCTGGAGCAGCGCCTTGGCGGTCTGGGTCATGCGCTCGTCCTTGGCCAGCTGGATGCGGGCCATGGGCGTGAGCTGGGCCTCAGGCAGCAGGCCGCAGTGGCCGATGCGGATGGCATCGCGCTGGCGTTCCCAGGCTTCAGAGGGCAGGTGCTGGTCCCAGTGGGCTTGCTGCATCACGCTGCGCATGGCGCTGCGCGGCAGATTGCCGCCATAGACCGGCACGCCGGCCTGCACGGCAGCCATCACCACGGAGGCGTAGCGTTCCCAGGGCCAGCCGGCGGCATTCCACTGCAGCGCGGCCTGGACATCGTTTTCGCTGGGGTTGCGGTCCAGCGCACGGCTGTCCGTGCCGGCATGGGCCATCTCCAGCACCACGGCCGCCAGGCGGCCGTCACGCGCCAGGGTCTGGATGGTGTCGCGTTCCCATTGTTGGTGGGCAGGGGCATCGTGCTGTTCGCCCAGCAGCAGGATGGCGGGCAGGGGCTGGGCACGGTCGAAACGTTCCAGATGCTGCAGCCAGGCCGGGGCATCCAGGGCGTCTGCGGCCAGGGAGGATGGAGGGGGCGAGCGCAGTGCGCCACAGCCGGCCAGTGCCAGCACCGCTGCTGCCAAGGTGGCGTGTGCAAGCTTGTTAATGAGAATGGTTTTCAACTGCATGGGCGCATGGTAGCGGAAGCCACGGGCATTCCCCTGCCTACTCCCCAGAAAAAAAGCCCCGCAGGGCCTGGCAGTGGATGGCGCCATATGGCACCCGGAAAGCACGGCGGTCGCCTGGCTTCCCGGAGGCAAGGCCCTCATTCGGGTGTGATGCCCGCGGCCTTGATCACCTGGCCCCATTTCTGGGTTTCTGCCGCCTGGAACTGTGCCAGCTCTTGCGGGGTGGTGGTCCAGGGCTCGGAACCCGACATCTCGAAGAACGATTTGGCCGCAGCGCTGCCCACGGCGGTGGTCAGCAACTGGTTGAGCCTGGCCACCACGGGGGCCGGCGTATGGGCGGGGGCGTAGGCGGCAAACCAGTAGCCCATGTCGTAGCCTTTGACGCCGGCTTCGGCAATGGTGGGCACATCGGGCAGCTGGGTGCTGCGCTTGGGGGTGGAGTAGCCCAGGGCGCGCAGCTTGCCGGCCTTGATCTGCGGCACGCCGGTGGAGACGTCGGTGATCATCAGATTGATCTGTCCACCCAGCAGGTCGGTGATGGCCAGCGGGTTGCTCTTGTAGGGCACATGCAGGATGTCCACGCCCGCCAGTTGCTTGAGCATCTCCCCCGCGATGCGGCTGGACGAGCTGCCGCTGCCAAAGCTCAGCTTGCCGGGGTTGGCCTTGGCAAAGGCCACCAGCTCACCCACGCTCTTGTAGGGCGCATTGGCCGGCACCACCAGCACCTGCCCGCCTTTGCCCAAGCCGCCCAGCGGGGCAAAGTCCTTGACGGGGTCGTAGGACAGCTTTTTGTACAGGTGTTCATTGGCCGCATGTGTGGTGTTGGTCGTGATCAGCACGGTGTAGCCGTCCGGAGCGGCCTTGGCGGCAGCCTGCGCGGCAATCATGCCGCTGGCCCCTCCCTTGTTTTCCACCACTACGGGCTGCTTGGTCTGGTCGGTGATGGACTGCCCCAGGGCGCGGGCCAGCTGGTCGGTGGCACTGCCGGCGGCAAACGGCACCAGCAGGGTGATGGGCTTGTTGGGGTAGGCGCCTTGGGCAAAGGCGCTGGGGGCCAGGGCCAGAGCGATACTGGCCAGCAGGGTGCGGCGAGCGAGGCGGGCCAGGTGGGCGGGATGGGGCAGTGTCGGCATGGTGTGTCTCCTTGGTATGGTTATGAAAGCAGTACGTTGGCGGTCTGCTGCCGCCTAGGCGTCTGTAGGGGGGCCGGCCAGATGCGGCTGCAACTGGGGCAGCAGCGCGGTGGGCACGGCAATGGGCATTTGCAGCACGCGAAAGCACAGGGTCTTGCCGTGGCTGTCGAGGTTGAGGGCATCGTTCACGCCCCCATCCAGCACATCGTCCAGCACCAGGTTCATGGCCTGCAGCCGGGGCAGCACATGGCGGGTGACCTGGCCCGGCTGGCGGTCGGCAAACAAGCTACGCACGGCGTCTGCCGTGACCTGGGTGTGGACCAGTTCCCACAGCGCGGGGTGGTAGGCGATCACACTGATGTTGGAGCGGTTGCCTTTGTCGCCCGTGCGGCCATGGGCCAGCCGGTACAGCGGCAGGGTGGTGGTGGGCTCAGGCATGCGACAGCTCCGTGGTGGTCAAAGGGGCGGCCCAGGTAAAGCCGGTGGGAATGTGCTGCTGGGCGATGTAGCACGAGGTCAGCCCCAGCCGCTGGCGCATATGGGTGCGCACGCCACCGCCGCCGGCCGGGCCGCAGCAGTACAGGGCATTCACTTCACGCGGCAGGCGCAGGGCGGCAGCGTGGTCGGCATGCTGCCAGGCCATGCGCAGGCGCACATCCTGGCTGGCCTGCTGCAGGTCGGCGCCTTCCAGCCAGCGGCTGCGGTCGTCCCCCCACACGCTGGTCACGCCAATCAGGTCGGTGCGCAGGGGCGCGATATGGCCCAGGCGCTGCTGGATGGTCTGTCCGGCCAGGCGTGCACGCTCCGCGGCGCGGGGGCCGGCGTAGGAGATTTCGGCCTCGGCAAACCAGCCGGTGGCGTAGCAGACATTGACCTTGAGCGTCTCGGGGCGGGCATGGCCTTGTACCCCTTGCAGGCGCACCCGGTCCGGGCCGACGGCGATGACTTCTGCGGCGCTGATGTCGGCGACCACATCGGGGGTCAGGTACTGCGCCGGGTCGTGGATTTCGTACAGCAGCTGTTCCTTGACGGTGGCGGTGGTGATGCAGCCGCCGGTGCCCTGTGGCTTGAAGAGTGTGCAGTGCCCCTCGGCATCCACCTCGGCAATCGGGTAGCCCAGGCGGTCCATGCCCGGAACGTCCTTGTAGCCGGGGTCGGCAAAGTAGCCGCCGGTCACTTGCGTGCCGCATTCCAGCAGGTGGCCCACCATGGTGGCGCGGCCCAGGCGGTCCCAGTCGTCCCAGGCCCAGCCGTAATGGGCCATGACGGGGCCCACCACCAGGGAGGGGTCGGACACCCGCCCGCAGACCACGATCTCGGCCCCGGCCTGCAGCGCTGCCGCAATGGGCTGTGCGCCGATGTAGGCATTGGCGCTGACCAGCTCGTGTGCGGGCATGCGCTCGGCCAGGGCGGCGGTCAACAGCGGGCGGTGTGCGGGCGCGCTCAGGTCATCGCCATGCACCACGGCGATGCGCGGTGTGCGGATGCCCAGCTCCTGTGCCAGGCACTGGATGGCACGGGCCGCGGCGGGCGGATTGGCCGCCCCAAAGTTGCTGACGATGCGGATGCCGTGCTGCAGGCAATCGGCCAGCACGGGGCGCAGGAATTCGGGCATCAGCGGCTCGAAGCCGGCTTCCGGGTTGCTGCGCCGGGCCAGCTGGGCCAGTGCCAGCGTGCGTTCGGCCAGGGTTTCAAAAATCAGCACGGCCGGCTGGTGCTGGCGGATCAGCTCTTGCACCACGGGGCCGGCGGCATCGATGCGGTCGCCCGAGAAGCCGGCGGCACAGCCAATCAGCAGGGGGGCGGGAGGGGGCGTAGCGGGTGTCATGGAATCTCCTGTAGACCACTATAGGAAGCGGCATCTAAGCTGTGAAATAGATAGTTGAGATGAATTGATTTGGAATGCAGATGAATCTTTCGGCGCGGGACATCCAGGCCTTTATGGCGCTGGCCGAGGTGAAGAACTTCACCCGCGCCGCCGCGCGCTGCCACCTGTCGCAGCCTGCGTTCAGCGCCCTCATCAAGGCGCTGGAGGACAGCGTGGGCCTGCGCCTGTTTGACCGCAGCACGCGCCACGTGCTGCTGACGCAGGAGGGTGAGCGCTTCTTGCTGTCGGCCCAGCGCATCGCGGCCGAGCTGGACGACTGCGCCCGCGCCATGCGCGACACCGCCCAGCTGGCGCGCGGCCATGTGGCAGTGGCGCTGCTGCCGTCGCTGGCAGCGGGGTGGCTGCCGCAGGTGCTGGCGCAGTTCATGGCCCGGCACCCGGGGGTGGAGCTGGCGGTGCACGATGTGCTGTCCGAGCCCTGCATTGCCGCCGTGGCCCAGGGCGATGCCGACTTTGCCCTGGCCGCCATCCGCGCCGATACGCCCGAGCTGCAGGCCGAGCCGTTTTGCCGCGACAACTTTCATTTGGTGTGCCGTACCGACCACCCGCTGGCCGCCCAGGCGCAGATCCGTGTGGGCGATCTGCAGCCCTGGCCTTTTGTGCACCTGGCCCGGCACAGCAGCGTGCGCCAGTACCTGGATGCCGCGCTGTTTCCGCAAACCCTGCGCACCCTGGTGGAGGTGGAGCAACTGGCCACGGTGATGGGGCTGGTGCAGGCGGGCCTGGGCATCAGCGTGGTGCCGGCGCTGTCGCTGTTCCACTTTGACAAACCGGGCCTGTGCACCCGGCCCTTGCCGCTGCCGGGGATGGAGCGTCAGATCTACCTGGTGCGCCGGCGTGAGCGCAGCCTGTCCGTGGCGGCCCAGGCCCTGTACCGCCTGATGCTGGCAATGCGGCCGGTGCTGGGGTCGGCCTAGGGCTGGTGCTCAGCACGCGCGCCGGTCGGGTTGGCCGCGAGGATAGGGCAGACCAGCGGCCCCGCGTGCGCAAGGCATGCCAGTCGGGCAGCCATGAAAAAAGGCCCCGAAGGGCCTTGGCTTTGCGCTGCGCGGGTTCAGTTTTTGCCGTACTGCGGTGAGCGCGGGCCGTACAGCAGACCGTTGGGTGTACCCACCGCGAGCATGCGGTTGGTGGCCACTCCCGCCATGGGGTGGGCCGCATCGGTGGCGGAGTTGATGATCTGGTTGACCAGGGCCGTCACCAGCATGCCGATCAGGCCGCCACCGGAGTTGTTGCCTCCCTCTTGGTTGGAGGCGGATGCACGACCGTCCCACAGTTGCTCGCCGGTGCGCAGGTCGACGAGGCGGGCCTCGACGCTGACCACCGTGGCACTCTGGATTACCTGGTAGGTGGTGCCGTACTTGGTCACGCGGATGTACAGCGCGGCATCGGCGCCGAAGATCTCCTTGAGCTTGGGCGTCGGCACTTCGTGGATGTCACCGGCAATTTCCAGACCGTTTTGGCGGAAGGTTTCACTCACCAGCGTGACGGGCATCACGTAGTAGCCGGCCTCGGCCAAAGGCAGGGTGGCCTGTGACAGCACGCTGGCGCTGGCCTGGACTTCGGGGGCGTCGTTGACCGGTGGGAGCACCAGAATGGAGGCCGGCTTGGCGGCGCGGTAGGCGCTGTAGTCCTTGGTGGGTGCTGTGACACAGCCGGCCAGCCAGGCGCTGGTGGCCAGCAGGGCACCCCATTGGAGGGCGCGGGAAATCCGGGGGAAGCGCATATCAGTTGCCGTTCTTCTTCAGGTTGCTGACCAGGTAGTTGATGTAGGGAGCCGACTCGGGAAACTGCTGTTTCTCCTGTTCCCAGGCGGCCAGGGCCTGGTCGGTGCGGCCGGTGTTCAGGTACAGCAGACCAAGGTGGGCCTGGTAGCCGGGGGGCAGGTGTGCATCCTTGCCGGCGGTTTGCTGCACGCCTTTTTCCAGCTCCAGGATCTGCTCTTCCTGTGCCGGCCCATCGCTCTTGAGGTAGCTGTAAACCTGTGTCTGGTAGCCGTTCCAGCTGTAGAGTGGCTTGGGAGCGGACACGCAGCCCACCAACAATGCAGTCAGGGCCAGGGCGCTGCCGGTACGGATGGCCGAAGAGATCTTCATGGCGTGCTCCTTCAACGCTGCGCCGAGAGGGCGGGCAGTGCGCCGGCATCCACGGCTTCGCCCAGACGGTCCACGGCTTCGCGGATGGCCAGATCCAGCACCTTGCCGTTGAGGGTGGAGTCATAGCTGGCGGTACCGCCGAAGCCGATGATTTCGCGGTTGGAGAGCTGGTATTCGCCCGCGCCTTGCACGGAGCGCACCACTTCCGAGGTGCGGATGTTGACAATGTTCAGTGTGACCTTGGCGTAGGCCGTCTGGGTCTTGCCGCGGCCCAGCACACCGAACAGTTGTTTGTCGCCGACTTCCTTGCGGCCAAATTCGGAGATGTCACCGGTGACCACATAGTCTGCGCCCTTGAGCTGCTGGGTAGCGCCCTGGATGGCAGCTTCCTGCTTGATCTCGGCCATGTTGTCCCGGTCCAGCACATTGAAGCGGTTGGTTTGCTGCAGATGGGCCATCAGAATGGTTTTGGCCTGGCTGCCCAGCCGGTCCGCACCGTCAGAAAACGCACCACGCAGGTAGCTGGAACGGTTGTCGAACTTGCCCACGGCAATCGGGCTGCGCGGGCCGTGGTAGCTGCGGGTGGCGCTCTGCGTCTGGGTGGCGGCCACGGCCTGGGAGGTTTCGGTTGCGCAGCCGGTCAGCACCAGCGGCGTGGCCACGACAGCAGCCAGGAAAGTCAGTTGAAAAGAGCGCATGTGATCGTGCAGGAATGAAAGAAATGAATTCTGCGCGTATGTAACAGCAAGATACTTTTAACTGGCTGACAAGATGTACGCAGAACGCAAAAAAGCGGCACCGGAAGGTGCCGCTTTTGCGCCATGTCATACGGCAGTGGCGAATGCGCGTTGCCGTCGGGGGAATTCCTTATGCGCCGGCCTTGACCTTCAGACGCCAGGCGTGCAGCAGGGGTTCGGTGTAGCCGGAAGGCTGTTGCACGCCCTTGAACACCAGGTCCAGGGCCGCCTGGAAGGCCGCGCCGCCGGGGTTGGCGGCCAGGCTCTTGTAGCTGGCGTCGCCGGCGTTCTGGCCGTCCACCACCTTGGCCATGCGGGCAAAGGTGTCACGCACCTGCTGCTCGGTCACCACGCCGTGCAGCAGCCAGTTGGCGATGTGCTGGCTGGAGATGCGCAGCGTGGCGCGGTCTTCCATCAGGCCCACGTTGTGGATGTCGGGCACCTTGGAGCAGCCCACGCCGGCGTCGACCCAGCGCACCACATAGCCCAGGATGCCTTGCACGTTGTTGTCCAGCTCCTGCTGCTTTTCGGCGTCGGTCCACTTGGGGTTCTTGGCCACGGGGATTTGCAGCAGATCGGCCAGGATGTTGTCGCGCTCGGTGTCGGCGCTGGTCTTTTCCAGTTCCTTCTGCACGTCGGCCACGCTCACCTGGTGGTAGTGCAGGGCGTGCAGCGTGGCGCCGGTGGGCGACGGCACCCAGGCGGTGTTGGCGCCGGCCTTGGGATGACCGATCTTCTGCTCCAGCATGGCCTTCATCAGGTCGGGCATGGCCCACATGCCCTTGCCGATCTGGGCGCGGCCACGCAGACCCATGGTCAGGCCCACCAGCACGTTGTTGCGCTCATAGGCGGCCAGCCAAGCGGAGGACTTCATGTCGCCCTTGCGCACCATGGGGCCGGCTTGCATGGCGGTGTGCATCTCGTCGCCGGTGCGGTCCAGGAAGCCGGTGTTGATGAAGGCCACGCGGGCGGGGGCGGCGGCGATGGACGCCTTCAGGTTGACGGAGGTGCGGCGCTCC
This sequence comes from Comamonas terrigena NBRC 13299, assembly GCF_006740045.1. Lineage (NCBI taxonomy): Bacteria > Pseudomonadati > Pseudomonadota > Betaproteobacteria > Burkholderiales > Comamonadaceae > Comamonas > Comamonas terrigena. The sequence continues at coordinate 4,421,002 of NZ_AP019749.1, read as the reverse complement.
TCGTCCATGATGCCCAGCTTCACGGTGTTGGCCTTCAGGCCCAGCAGCTGTTCGACGCGGCCGAACAGCTCGTTGGCAAAGCCCACTTCCACGGGGCCGTGCATCTTGGGCTTGACGATGTAGACACTGCCGGTGCGGCTGTTGCGGATGCCGTTGGCACCGTGGCCCTGCAGGTCGTGCATGGCGATGGCGGTGGTCACCACCGCGTCCAGAATGCCTTCGGGGATTTCCTTGCCTTCGGCGCCCCACAGGATGGCCGGGTTGGTCATCAGGTGGCCCACATTGCGCAGGAACATCAGCGAGCGGCCATGCAGCGTGACGGGCTGGCCGTTGGCGCCGGTGTAGCTGCGGTCGCCGTTCAGACCGCGGGTCAGCGTCTTGCCGCCCTTTTCGAACGATTCGGTCAGCGTGCCCTTCAGAATGCCCAGCCAGTTGCTGTAGCCCAGCACCTTGTCTTCGGCGTCCACGGCCGCCACGGAGTCTTCCAGATCCAGGATGGTGGACACGGCGGCTTCCACGACCACGTCGGACACGCCCGCGGCGTCGGAGCTGCCGATGGGGGTGGACTTGTTGACGATGATGTCGATGTGCAGGCCGTGGTTCTTCAGCAGCACCGAGGAGGGGGCTGCGGCATCACCCTGGAAGCCGATGAACTTGTCTGCGTCCTTCAGGCCGGTCTTGCTGCCGTCCTTGAGGGTGACGACCAGCTTGCCGCCTTCGACGGCATAGGCCGTGGAGTCGGCATGCGAGCCAGCGGCCAGCGGCACGGACTGGTCCAGGAAGTTGCGGGCAAAGGCGATGACCTTGGCGCCGCGCACGGGGTTGTAGCCCTTGCCCTTTTCTGCGCCGCCTTCTTCGCTGATGGCATCGGTGCCGTACAGCGCGTCATACAGGCTGCCCCAGCGGGCGTTGGCGGCGTTCAGTGCGTAGCGGGCGTTCAGAATGGGCACCACCAGCTGGGGGCCGGCGATCTGGGCCAGTTCGGCGTCCACGTTTTCGGTGGTGGCCTTGGCGTCCTTGGGGGACTCGATCAGGTAGCCGATCTGCGTCAGGAACTGCTTGTAGGCCGCCATGTCGGCGATGGGGCCGGGGTTGGCCTTGTGCCAGGTGTCCAGCTCGGTCTGCAGGCGGTCACGCTCGGCCAGCAGGGCGGCGTTCTTGGGGGCCAGGTCACCCACCAGGGTGCTGAAACCCTTCCAGAAGGCGTCCTGTTCCACACCGGTGCCGGGCAGCACTTGTGTGTTCACAAAGTTGTACAGCTCGTTGGCCACTTGCAGGCCGTGGGCGTTGGTGCGTTGGGTCATGGAAACCTCGTGGGCAGAAAACAAAACAAAGCGGGCCGGAAACAGCCCACCAGGATAGGCGCTGGGTACACTGTATTAGAAATAATTCGGTTAATAAACCGACCGAATATGTCAAAACCAATGACTTTTTTGCAAAAGTGACGCATGCTGCGCACCAGCGTGGGGCTACGGGCCTTTCTGCCACGGTGGCAGCGCTGTAGCAATATCTGTTTTGATCGCTGTGCGTGCAAGGACAGCAGGCGCAAGCGGCCGATTCCATGGCAAGGCGTGGAGGGGCCGTCACGCTGTGGGCTTGCAGCAGGCACTGTGACTGCACCGGGGTGTATGGACAAACTCAAAGCCTTCGAATCCTTTGTTTCCGTTGCCACCAAGGGCAGCCTGACGGCTGCGGCCAAGGCGGAAGGGGTGGCGCCCGCCATCATGGGGCGGCGCCTGGACGCGCTGGAAGAGCATCTGGGCGTGAAGCTGCTGGTGCGTACCACGCGGCGCATCAGCCTCACGCACGAGGGCAGCGCTTTTCTGGAGGATTGCCAGCGCCTGCTGTCCGATGTGGCCAACGCCGAGGCCAGCGTGTCGGCCGGTGGCGTCAAGGCCACCGGGCATTTGCGCGTCACGGCGCCGGCCGGCTTTGGCCGCCGCCACGTGGCGCCGCTGGTGCCGCGCTTTCACGATCTGCATCCCGAGGTGACGATTTCGCTGAACCTCAGCGACCGCGTGGTGGACCTGGCCGGGGAAGGCTATGACTGCGCGGTGCGGGTGGGCGATCTGCCCGACTCTTCCCTGGTCAGCGTGCGCATGGCCGACAACCGGCGCCTGTGCGTGGCCACGCCGGCCTATCTGGCGCGCTACGGCACGCCGCGCCACCCGGGCGAGCTGGCGCAGCATCGCTGCCTGACGCTGTCCAGCGATGCCTCGCAGACGCGGGGCTGGGCGTTTCGCATGCCGCAGGACAGCGGCGGCAGCGAAGTGGTGCACATCAAACCCGGCGGGCCGCTGGATTGCTCCGACGGCCAGGTGCTGCACGACTGGTGCCTGGGCGGCTGGGGCATGGCCTGGCGCAGCACCTGGGAGGTGGAGACCGAAATCGCTGCTGGCCGGCTGGTGGCGGTGCTGGAGGAGTTTGCCGCCCCCCCGAATGGCATTTACGTTGTGTTTCCTCAACGCAAACACATGCCGCTGCGCGTCCGGCTGTGGATCGATTACCTCAAAATGCACTATGAGCGCCCGGAGTTCTGGCGCGAGGGAGTGAATCCATGACCCTGGAAGCTGTACTGGCCGCCATTCACATCGTGGCCATCCTGACCCTGGTGGTGTTCCTGAGCAGCGAGGCGGCCCTGTGCCGTCCCGAATGGATGAATGCCGCCGTGGTGCGGCGCCTGGCGCGGCTGGACCTGATCTACGGCATTGCCGCCGTGGTGCTGCTGCTGTCCGGCGTGGCGCGGGTGCTGTGGGGTGCCAAAGGCATGGGCTGGTATGTCAGCCAGCCGCTGTTCCACCTGAAGATGACGCTGTTTGTGCTGGCGGCGCTGATGTCCATCAAGCCTTCCATCGACTTCCGCCGCTGGGCCAAGGCCTTGCAGGCCGAGGGCAGCCTGCCGCCGGAAGATGCCGTGCGCCGCACACGCCGCTGGATCATGTGGCAGTCGCACCTGATTCCGGTGATCGCCGTCATCGCTGTGTTCTGGGCGCGCGGCTGGTGAAAGCGCGGCACTGCTGAAAAAGGCCGCTTTAGAGCGGCCTTTTCACAGCCGGGATGGGCTGGTGCAGGTGGTGCGTGCTGGCGCTGGTCAGAAATTGCCGCGCAGGGTCAGCATCACATTGCGGGGATCGCCGTAGTGGCTGCTGTTGACCAGGTTGCCGATCGATGTGTAGTAGCGCTTGTCGAACATGTTGTTGAAGTTCAGCGAAGCTTGCCACTGCTTGTTGATCTGGTAGCGCACATAGCTGCTCCACACCGCGCGGCCCGGGGCCTGGATGCTCGCGCTGCCCACCTTGCGGTAGGAGGCGCTTTGCGCATTCACACCGCCGCCGAGGGTGAAGGCGCTCCATGCACCGGGCAGCTGGTAGGTGGTCCAGGCACGCAGCATGTGCTTGGGCGTGTAGGTGTTGAAGTCCTGTCCCTGGTTGTTGATGTCGCGTTCGTAGGTGTTGCGGTTGAAGGTATACCCGGCAAACAGGTTCCAGCCGCGTGCCAGCTCGCCGCTGATTTCGGCGTCAAAACCCTGGCTGCGCACCCGGCCGCTGTCGGTGTAGCAGTAATAGCCGTCGCGGCAGTTCGCACCCGAGGCCAGGTCTTCGGTGGCACGGTTTTTCTGGTCCACGCGGTACAGGGCGAAGGACGTGTTGGCGCGGCCGCCGAAGAGTTCACCCTTCAACCCGATTTCATAGGTGGCACCCTGGATGGGCTTGAGGTTCTGGCCTGCCGCATCCAGTGACCACTGGGGGTTGAAGATGTCGGCATAGCTGGCGTAGGCCGACCAGCTGGGGTTGACCGCGTAGATCAGGCCCGCAAACGGCATGAAGCGGTTGTTGTCCTGCAGGGTGGACGAGGGGGTGGCGACGCCCAGCGTGGTGACGGTGGTGTCCCAGATGGTCCGGTAGGAGGCCGCACGGCCGCCTACCACCAGCTTGAGCGGGTCGCTCAGCTGCAGGCGCAGCGCACCATAGGCGCCCAGCTGGCGGGACGTGGCCAGGCGGTTTTCGGTGTTGGCGTAGCGGATCTCGGCATCGGTGGGTTCGGTCCGGTAGGGATTGGGCGCAAACACATCGATGGGAGTGAACGGGGTCTTGGAGCTGTAGTCCGTGTCTGCCCGGGTGTGGTTGTAGCTGGCGCCCAGCACCAGCTCGTGCTGGCGGCCGAAAGCCGCGAACTCGCCGGTCAGGTTGGCGTCGATGCCCCAGGCGGTCTGGCTGGCATCGGTGATGTTGGCCACGGTGCCGCCCAGGCCGGTGGCGGGGTTGACGGTGCGCTGGGAGGAAGCGTACTTGAGGTAGACGTCTTCCTGCACGTGGATGGCCGAGACCTTGGCGCGCCACTGGTCGTTGAACTGGTGCGACAGGTCGGCGTAAATGGTCTGGGTGCTGTTGTCCTGGCGGTTCCAGCTGGCACCCAGGTAGGTGGAGCGCGGCAGGCGGATGTCGCTGCCGTCGCTGTAGCGCGGCAGGCCCGAGATGAAGGGCCGTCCCTTGAAGGTTTCGTAGCTGGCGCCGATGCTGACCTGGGTCTGGGCCGAGAGGTCGTATTCCAGCGTGCCGTACAAGGTGGTGTTGCGGCGGTTGACTAAGTCGATGAAGGAGTGTTCGTCTTCCACGTCCAGCACGGCCCGGCCGCGCAGCGTGCCTTCGGCATTCAGCGCGCTGCTGCCATCGATCTGGGTGGCATAGCGGTCCCAGGAGCCGGCCTTGGCCGTGACGCTGACGCCGCCTTCCTTCAGCGGGCGCTTGCGCGACAGGTTGACGGCGCCGCTGGGGTCGCCACCGCCCTGCAGCAGGCCGGCCGAACCGCGCAGGATCTCGGCGCGGTCGTAGATGGCGGTGCTGCCGTTGTAGTTGTTGGAGCGGCCGTACAGGCGCTGCACATTGACCCCGTCGTACTGCAGGGTGGCAATGTCAAAACCGCGCGAATAGATGTATTTGCCGCCCTGCGGGCTTTGCAGCAGGGTGATGCCGGTGGTGCTGGCCAGGGCGTCGTAGACCGAGGTGGCGTTCTGCTCGTCCATCAGCTGGCGCGTCACCACGCTGACCGACTGGGGAATGTCCTTGAGGGGCTGCTCGCTCTTGCCTATGGTGACGGCGCGGGCGGTGTAGCTGCCCGTGTGGTCGGTGGTGGCGCTGCGTGTGGCCTCGGCGCTCACGCGCACTTCCCCCAGGCTGGGGGCTTCGCCTGCCGCCCGTGGGGCGGGCGTGGGCTGCGTGCGCAGCGACCAGTTGCCGGAGCCGGTGCGCACCAGCTCCAGTCCGCTGCCCGCCAGCGCGGCGCGCACGGCCTGCTCGGCGGTGTAGCTGCCGCGCACGGCCGGTGCGGTGCGTCCGCGCACCAGTTCGGCATCCAGGCTGATCTGCTGGCCGCTGTCGGCGGCGATGCGGGCCAGGGCGCTGCCCAGGGGCTGGGCCGGCAGGTCATAGCTGCGGACGGCGGTGGAGGTGGCGGTGGCGGGGCCCGCAGTGGTGGCGGTCTGGGCGTGGGCGCTCAAGGCGCAGGCCAGGGCCGCGGCGGCCAGGGCGCGCAACGGCAGGGGGCAGGGGTGCAGCATGCAAAGGCTTTCGACAAAGGTGGACAAAGGACAGAACCTGAAGGCGTCCATGGCTTGTCGAACAGCCCGCGCAAAGTGTTCATTTTTTTGCACGGACAGGGTGCGGGAAGCCGGTTGGGGGGGCATGGCAGTGCCGCGGGTGCGGACGGGGGAGCCCATCCGGAGCCCGCGGGATGCCTGGTTTCTGTTCCGTGCGGCCTTACTCGATCGTCACCAGCCAGCCGCCCAGCGCACGGTGCACGGTGATGGGCAGGGTCTCGGCCAGCGCGGTGAGGGCGCGGTCGGTGTCGTCCAGTGCATAGGTGCCATAGACCTGCAGGGCCGCCGCACGCGGCGCGATGCGCAGCACGCCCGGGCGGTAGGCGCGCAGCGCCTGCACCACGTCGGCCAGCGGCTGGTCGTGCACCTGCAGCATGCCGTGCCGCCAGGCGGCCGTGCCTTCGGG